>CAYXJI010000241.1:0-6086 GCA_964465175.1 uncultured Burkholderiaceae bacterium
TCATCGTTTCTATCGTCGAGGGCGGCATACCGAATGGTGGCTATATAGGCGAAGTATTTGCGATTACCGCGTTCGGATTTCCTATGGAACAAGCGCTACCAGTCGCGATGGTGATCGGCACCTTAGTCGATCCCATTGCGACTTTGCTCAACGCTAACGGCGATCTAGTGTCCTCAATGCTGGTAACGCGCATCGCCGAGGGTAAGGATTGGCTAAACGCCAGAATAGATCAATAGAAATGAATTGCGTTAATGCAGAGGCGTCGGGATCTATACAAGTCTAACTATTTTTATGGCAAATATTATTCTCGATATAACGTCTAAGGCATCTAAATCGAGAAAGGAAAATTATGACGTCATACCGCACTTGATGCGGTATCCAGAATTGACGCGCTAGCAGCCCGATACTGGATGCCGGGTCGGAGCCCGGCATGACGAAATGAATGGGCTTGGTTTTATATAAAGGATTTACTCAAAACAGAAGCTAGCGTCATTGGTTCGCCTCGCCGTACAACCGTACTGTCTTCGGCTTCCCGCCTAGCTAGCGCACTTTTGCGTAAGTCTGAATATAGATACTGATGGTGCAGAAGCGCAGAGAAAACCAAGATTTTCTCTGCGCCTCTGCGGCAAAAGTTTTTGAATTTCTCTTGAATAGTAAATAGAGACCTCTGCACAACCGTAGCGAGCGGCCGAAGTTTGGATCAAGAATCGGATCTGTGCTAGGACACAGCGAGCATCGCAGATTCAACCCAGAAGTCGGTCACGCAGAAAGTTGTGCAGAGGTTTCAAATATTCAGCTAACCCAATTACTCATAGCGCAAGGCTTCAATCGGATCAAGCTTAGCCGCTTTACTCGCAGGCATCACGCCAAATACAATACCAACACCGGCCGAGAATACGAATGACAACACGACCGCCCACCACGGCACGACCGCATCTGGGAAATCGGGAATCATTTTCGAGATACCAAAACCCAATCCATAGCCAAGTATCAAACCGATTAAACCGCCCAAGACAGAGAGGGTCACCGCTTCGATCAAAAATTGCATCATGATGTCGCGGCTGCGCGCACCTATCGCTTTGCAAATCCCAATTTCACGTGTGCGCTCGGTCACCGAGACCAGCATGATATTCATAATACCAATGCCACCAACCAACAACGCAATACCGACGATACCGCCCATCACCAGAGTGACTGTTGCCGTAATACTGTCTAAGCTTTTAGAGAGTTGATCGGAAGATTCCATCTCAAAATCATCGGGTGCGTCGGGATCTAATTTATGTGACTTGCGCATCACCGCTTTGATACGCGGTTTCACTTCTTCGAGCTTGGAGATATCTTTCAAAGACACGGTAAATTGCATATTGCGCAGACGCTGATTATTTCCCATCAAACTACGTCCAGTGCGAAACGGAATAATCACATAATCATCTTGCGACATGCCAAATAATTCCCCTCGCTTTTCCATCACGCCAATAATCTTGAACCATTCATTGCTAAAGCTAATGTATTGACCAATAGGGTTTTCTGGCAAATGCAAAGACTCGATCAACTTAGGGCCTATTACCGCGACGCGACGCGCACTCGATTCATCCGAATCGCTCAAAAAACGTCCCATACTGGCGAAACGTTGTTGCACTTCTTGATACGTTGGTGTCGTCGCCATGACGCGTGCCGTGGTTTCGGTGCTACCAAAGCGGACGATCGGCGAGGACATCAAAAACAAGGGACTAACATCGGCAATTTCATCCACGTGTGAACGTAATTGATCAATGTCTTCAAAGCGTAATTCATTGAACTTGCCGCGCATCGCGTCTTTCATGGTGTTATGCGCGGTGATGGTCAGCGAATTACCGCCCAAGCCTTCAAACTGCTTGGTGACACTTTTGGACAAGCCCTGAATCAAGGAAATCACGGTAATCACGGAAGCGACACCAATAATAATACCCAGCGAGGTCAAGAAACTACGCATACGATGCGCCCGTATCGAGTTCAAGGCCGAACGCACACTTTCTAATAGTAGAAACATACTTAATCTCCCGGCGCGTTGCGCACATCGCTCAAGACACGTCCATCATGCAGACGAACGATGCGGTGACATTGTGCTGCGATTTCTGGCTCATGCGTGACCATCACCACTGTCTGCCCGTTTCTGTGCACTTCTTTGATCAAGTCCAAAATCTCCAAACTGGTACTAGAATCAAGATTGCCAGTAGGTTCATCGGCCAATAGAATCGCAGGCTTACCCACCAAGGCGCGGGCAATCGCAACCCGCTGGCGTTGTCCACCCGAGAGTTCATTGGGACGATGATGCATGCGCGATCCCAAACCCACATGATCTAGCGCTTCGGCAGCGAGGCGATTCCGCTCTTTATGACCGATGCCGCGATAAATCAAAGGTTGCGCCACGTTGTCTAGCGCCGTCGCCCGTGGCAATAGGTGGAAGCTTTGAAAAATGAAGCCAATCTCGGCATTGCGCACTAAAGCCAACTCATCGCTTTCCATGGTGGCCACATCGCGACCATTGAGCTGATAGGTGCCTGCACTAGGTCGGTCTAGACAACCAACGATATTCATCATGGTGGATTTGCCCGAGCCTGAAGCGCCGATAAACGCCACAAATTCATTACGTGCGATGTGCAAATCCACACCGCGCAGCGCGTGCACGGTTTGATCACCCATTTGATAATTTTTTTCGATAGCGGACAGCGTAATCACGGTTTTTTCCCATCCGCGCTGGCGCTCGCTACACTGGCTGAAGCACTAGCCGCTTTGGGGTCCTTGCTCGTTTTATCAGCTGGCTTTAACTCTTTCACTTGATCACCATCGCGCAAGCCACGTAAAACGCGTGCGGGGCCGACCACCACCATTTCGCCTTCAGCGACACCAGACAGAATTTCCTGATTATTATCGTCAGCAATCCCCACCTTCACTTCTTTTTTCTTCGCGATGCCATCTTTCACGATGTACACCACGCCAGCAGTTTTCAGCGCCGCTTTACCTTCTTTACTATCTTGGCTATCTTTGTCCAGCTTCATACTATCGCCAGTCAAGATCGCCTGAATTGGCAATACCGGTTTTGGACTGCCGCCGCCCGTAATAATCTCAACCCGACAAGTCATACCAGTGCGTATGCCCAAGACAGTTTCAGCCAAGCGCAATTTCACGACATAGCTCTTACCTTGTGAAGCACCGGCTAAAGCGGCTTTGGGTGCCATCGATACTTCTTCGACGGTAGCTGCCACAGCTTGATCGTCGAAGGCAGCTGGATAGACTTTGACTTTTTGCCCTACCGCCACTTTTGCCACGTCAGCCTCGTCTACATTGACTTCTGCCATGATGCTAGCGACATCGGCAATCGTCATCAAAGAAGAGCCTGCCATCCCCGTCGCACTCGCCACGGCAGTTTCACCAATTTTGATTTGTACTGAGGTCACCGTGCCACTGATCGGCGCTTTAACTTCCGTTTTATCTAAACGCTTCAAAGCCTGATCCAAAGACGCACTAGCTTGCTGCATGCTCTCACGTGCAGCATGCAAATCCACTTTAGCGACATTCAATTGATGCAAAGCATCTTCGTATTTGCTGGTATCGATAAATTTCGCTTCAGCCAGACGACGACTACGATCCGAGTTAACTTGCTGGCGATCAACATTCAACTGAGCCCGTTCAATATTCACTTGGGCACTACGCACGATCGCACGTTGCTGTGTGACCTCGGCTTTGATCAAGGTCGGATCGAGACGCAACAGCACTTGGCCTTGCTGTATCTTGTCGCCTTCCTTGACTAATACTTCTGAGACTTTGCCGATCACTTCACTCGATAACTGCACTTGCTGACGGAAGACAAAATTCCCTGACGCCAGTATCGACGGTTGAATTTCTTTCTTGCTGACAGCGGCTAATTCGACCTCTAATTTTGGTTTGCTGCTGTTGAATTTAATCACCACAGGTACCAAGATGACAGCAGCGACGACCACAACACCAATCAGTTTACGTTTATTCATAGTCAATACCGCTTAGTGAGAAAATGCGATTTTTAATGCCCAACCACCATAGACTAAGGCGTAGGGCAAAACTGCAGCGAGCGCACAAGCAGTAGCGCTGCGACCTGTCCAAACACGTAAACCGACGAAAGACAAAAATAAGGTCCAGAAAGTAGTCAGACTCAAATTATTTAATATGCCAGACCAAGGTGCGTCCAACGGTGCATGTACCGTCAAATAATTCATCGAAAGCATATTCAAATCTTCTGTTGAGATTTGACCATGGCCCGTTGCTATTTGTAGCGCCATCAATGGCAGACCCAACAAAGTGGGTACACTAATCCAAATCGCGAAGTGAAACCATTTGCCATAGCCAATTTCGCTACCCATGACCTTCGCTGCAAGCCAATAATACAAACCGAACAACGCAAATACGATAGGTGTCGCAATTAACAAGCCGCCGAGTGTCGAATACATCATCGTATTTTTGGTCATGAAACCAGCCATGGCAGCTTTGGCATCAGGTTTGAGATCGGGTTGAGCACTTAATGTGTGGTCGACCAGCCAAGGAAAATCGACGGTTGCGTAGTACCAATAAAACACCATCATGGTACCAAGAATAATCAAAGCCAATGGCAGCCATGCTGCTGGTTTTTCTTTCAAAGACTCAAAGGCAGATTTGGGTTCGTAGAATACTTTTGCTAGTGTCGATATTGCATTTGAAGACATCATGTTTCCTTTTCTTTTTTATTGATTGTTTAAGTAAGCACTACCAGTTTTGACTATCATTCACCCCATTTTCGGACACGCTCCGTATTCGGAACCAAGCCTATTCTAAAAGGTGTGTCGAATTGAAAACAGCATCATAATCCCAGAATATTGAAATTACATAACATTTTATTTCGGTAGAACCAAGCTAAGTTGCACGGTGAATTCTATAAATGACTGGGTTCTACCTTTAACATCAACGAAATAGCCGAATTGAAACGAACGGCTAGGCTTTTTGCTGAACAAGTGAGATGGTCTTACAACCCTGCCTAGTGTAATCGGCGCAACATTGGTTCGGTCGTAGATGCGATAAACGACGATTTATCAGTGACGAATCACCGCAAATCGGGATGGAAATTTCTTCGCATAGCCGCAGTTCAACCGAGATTTTCCATTAGGCGCGCCTAAGGCGCTTTTTGAGCGACGAGGGCTCATTTTCGGTCATTTTTGTTTCTCTTCGTTGCCAATAGCTCGCTATTGGCGCCTCATTCGCACCAAAACTGCCTCGAAAAGTGCATCCCTCGTCATCTCAAACCCTAATGGAAAATCTCGGTTCAAGTTTCAGAGGCGCCACCAGCGCAAAAAAAATGCGCCCTAAGGCGCATTTGAAGAACGGAATGCAAGAGTTCAATCTTGCTCTAAGTCCATATTAATCACGCTGGCGATGGGCGCGGCGCAGGGCTCGTCATCAAACGCAATATCACCATTTGGCACAGCATCACCCGTCAGCGCCAGATCACGGAAATTGAACAAGTCTTTATCCATCAAATGCGAGGGCACCACGGTCGAGAGTGCGGAAAAAATATTGTCTACGCGACCCGGATGCTGCTTATCCCAATCACGCATTAATTGCTTGATATGTTTGCGTTGCAGATTCTCTTGCGAGCCGCACAGGTTGCAAGGAATAATCGGGAACTGTTTAACTTCCGCATAGCGCTCGGTATCCGACTCTTTGACATAAGCCAAAGGACGGATCACGATATGTTTACCGTCATCTGATTGCAATTTGGCCGGCATGCCTTTGAGTTTGCCGCCGAAGAACATATTCAGGAAGAAGGTTTCCATGATGTCGTCGCGATGATGACCGAGTGCGATCTTTGTCGCACCCAATTCATCGGCGACTCGATACAAAATTCCGCGTCGCAAACGTGAGCATAAGGAGCACGTCGTTTTACCTTCTGGCACTAGACGCTTAACGATGCTGTAAGTATCTTGATTTTCGATGTGATAAGGAACGCCTAGCTTATCCAAATAAGCAGGCAAAATATCTTCTGGAAAGCCAGGCTGTTTCTGATCGAGATTGACGGCAACGATATCGAAATTAATCGGCGC
>CAYXJI010000242.1:0-838 GCA_964465175.1 uncultured Burkholderiaceae bacterium
TCGGCAGGAATCGCACCACAATTGAGCACGACAAAAGGGCCATCTTTGACTTTAGAATTAGCTTGTACGATGTCGGCAATTCGCTCTTTGCCTGCGCCATTGGGACCCGTAATTAAAATCGAGACATCCGATTTTGCGACCTGACAGGCCATGCCGAGAACCCGTTCCGTTGCTGGGTCTTGCCAGACAAAATGGCGCAAATCGTATTTGCTTTCTAATTCGCGTTTTTGTTTACGCTCACGCTGAACCCGATGTTGCAAGGCGCGATTCACTTGTCCAAGTTCGATTAAATTCTTCACACTCGCCACTAAGCGCTGATCATGCCAAGGCTTAGCCAGATAATCCGCAGCACCAGCCTTTATCAAATCCACCGCCGCATCAAGATGCGTCCAAGCGGTCAATAAAATCACGGGCAAATCCGGATGCTGTGCACGGATTTTTTTAAATAAGGCGACGCCCTCCTCACCCGAGGTCGTATCTTCGGTGAAGTTCATATCCTGTATCACCAAATCAATCGCATGCTGCTCCAACAATGCTAGGCCTTGCTCGGGTGATTGCGCGCTGAAACTGCCGATATCGTGTAAAGAAAACAGCACATCAAGCGCCATTGCAATAGAAGGATTGTCATCAATAATTAAAACAGTGGGCATAAAAATTTACATCAAAATAATCAAGTGAGAGAACGACGCATTTCATTCACGGGTCTATAAGCGGTTCTACAGGCTAGACGTCAAAATTGTAGGGCGGATGAAACCCGCGCCGCCAGCACATCGATCGCCTGAGCAGCGCGGGTTGCACCCGTCCTACGAATTCGTCTAAGCCATTACTATACGCCACG
>CAYXJI010000242.1:848-2577 GCA_964465175.1 uncultured Burkholderiaceae bacterium
CTGGTGCGTAGACCGCAAGTACACCTAATATCCAAAACGCCAACGGAGATAATAGGAGGTAGCTGACAGGCAGTTTTGGCAATTCAAATTGACCGACCAGCACATAATTGAGACCTAGCGCCAGTGCAATACCAAACACAATACCGCCGGTAGTTATCAACCAATTTTCAGCGATAAAATAGGCCAACACATCAATACGACGCGCACCTAAAGCACGACGAATACCGATTTGTTTGCGACGCTGTGCCACCCATAAGGTGCTCATACCGACGATACCGCTAGTAGTCACGACCACCAATAAAGCGCTGACCGCGAGCAACATCCACGCCAAACCTTTTTCACTGCGATAGCGATCGTCGCGAAATTTTTCCATACTCGTGGCTTTAACATGCACAGGCGTTGCGGAGGCTTTGCGTAAGGATTCTTCTACTTCTTTCATGACACGATCACGCTGCCCCGCTTCTGCACGTACCGCATAACCGTCCCAGATTTGACCAGTCACGCGAGCTGGCAAAATGGCAGTAAATTCACCATTAGGTGTGGCCTGAGCACCGGAAGTTTGCAAAGTGTCGACGACGCCAATGATGGTGACCGCACTAGCACCACTTCCTGTCCCGAAAAAGAACTCTTTCCCTACAAAATTAGGTTGTCCTGGAAATAGTTTCTCTGCCAACCGCTTACTTACAATTACTTTTTCTACAAAGTCGCTATTAGCGTTAGGATTGAACTCAGAATAGTCAGCTGCCTGAAAATCTTGTCCTTCAATTAAACGCAATTTCCAAGCCTTTACGACTGAATCTGGAGAAACAAACATACCGATGTGAGCAGTCGGCACTTCCTGCTTGCGATCGACAGATACCGACGTATTGCTACCAGAACGAGATACAGGGAACGAATTAACACGCGCCACGGAAACGACACCAGGCACAGCACGTATCGTATCGGCTTCGCGCTTTTGCAAGGCAAGTTGATCTTCATGCCCGCCCAGAATTTGATTTCTGATGTTAACTCTAAAAACCTCAAGCTCATCGGCAATACCGCTAGGACGTGCCGCCACATCAAGGCGCAAATTAACAATATAGATCGCATTGACAAGTACTGCTAAACTCAAGGCTACCTGCAACGCGACTAGCACGGGACCCAACTTATTGCGCATTAATGCGGAAAAGATGGGGCGTAGTTCAAATAATGTTTTCATGATTTTTGCTTCCTGCTTTATTGCGATTTAAGTTGAATGGCTGGTGTCACCTGACAGGCACGCCAAGTTGGTAACAGGCCGGCGATCATCGCCGCACTCACCGACATTAAGAAAGTCAAACCTAACATCGCCCAATCCATATGAGCAACTACAGCCAACGCCTTCGATTGCAAGGCAATCAACTGCAGAGCGCCGGCCGCCAATAACACGCCTAACAATGCGCCAACCAAGCCCACCACGGCGGTCTCAATCAAGAACTGCGTAAATATCTCTTTGCGTGACGCACCGAGTGCACGTCTAACGCCCACCTCAGAGGCTCGCACTGAAAAGTTCGCCAGCAATAAACCTACCGTGTTAACCAAACAAAGCAGAAGAAAACCAAATGCAAGCCAGGCCGACAGGCGGCTATCGTCGCCAATCACTTGCATCTCGACCAAAAATTCCCGCACATTAAACAAGCGATTTTTCGCCTGACGTTGGAAGCGGCCTAACTTGAATTGCTCCGCAACATAGCTGTCCAAATAGCTTTGG
>CAYXJI010000242.1:2587-6064 GCA_964465175.1 uncultured Burkholderiaceae bacterium
CAATTCAAACCAAAAATGAAACCAGGTACATTCAGAATTTAGGCGACCTTCCCAACCTGGTTCTGGTTTGCTGGTGCACCCCATGCTACCGGCATGCGCAGTCTCGCGACGTATCGCATTGCTCAATGGCAGCATGAAATCAGGTGCATCAATAAATGCGCCTTCACGGCCATTGAAGATGTAAAATTTTGGTTTAGGCGCCCAGTCATCGGCAACACCTATCACGGTAAAATCACCTTTCAACAAACGAAGTTTTTGTCCCACAGGATTCGTAGCACCAAAGAATTTCTCTGCCATTTTTTTACTCAAAACCACGACGTCAGCAGAGTTTTTATCTTCAGAAGCTTGCCATCCCTGTCCATTCACAAAAGGAATCTCAAACATAGCAAAAGTATCCGCCGTTACCGCTAGGCCTTCCATCGAGATAGCGCCCAAATCTTTACGAGCGGGTTCTGCCGTTGCCTCGATGCCATACATCGCCGCACGACGTTCACCTTGTTTGCTAAGGAGTAAATTGCTAATGTCTTTGTAAGTAAACTGGTGATCATTCGGTTCATCACCGGGCGTATAGCCCTCCTTCGGACCCGGATCCAAAATCGCGGTAAACAAGCGATCACTTTTTTGTGGAATAGGATCGCCCGACATGACATGCAAAATCGTCAAAGTCGAAACGCTGGCAGCCACACCAATCGCCAAAGTTAGCACCATCAAAGCGGTGAGTGCGGGGTTGCGTCGTAAGCTTTTTAAGCCGAGTAAAAAATAATATCGAAACATGATGAGTCCTATCTTGCTTAGGCAATATGCAAATTGGTTTCAACGTTGTGGTGTTCGACCACTAGGCTAGGCGACTTTCGCACCAGATCGGACACCTGACCATCAATGATGTGGACATTGCGCTGTGCACGTACGGCCAATTCTGGATCATGGGTCACCATCAGTATCGTGGTACCTTTGGCGTTTATCTCTTCCAACAATTCCATCACACTACGCGCCATTTGCGTATCCAGATTACCAGTCGGTTCATCGGCTAAGAGCAATTTTGGTGAACCGGCCAAAGCACGCGCAATCGCCACACGCTGTTGCTGACCACCCGACAATTCGGCTGGATAGTGTTTCATACGAGATGACAAACCGACTTGTGCCAGTGCATCTTCAATACGCTCTTTACGTTCTTTCGCAGCTAAACCACGATAACGCAAAGGCACATCCACATTGTCGAATAAGTTCAAATCAGGGATCAAATTAAAACCTTGAAAAATAAAACCCAGTTTTTCATTGCGCATCTTGGTGCGCGCATTGTCATCCATGCGCGTCACATTAATCCCATCGAGATAATATTCACCGCCAGTGAATTCTTCTAACAAACCAGCGATATTTAAGAAGGTCGTTTTACCGGAACCCGATGGCCCTGTGACTGTCACAAACTCGCCTTGTTTAACGTGGATTTCGAAACCGCGCAAGGCGTGCGTTTCTATCATGTGGGTGCGATACACTTTGCTGAGATTTTTCATATGTAACATGGTGTTTCCTTTATGAGTTTTTGAAGTTTGAATTAACAAACTTTTTAATTTCGATTAATTATTCAGTGACACTTTTTCTGCATTTTCAAACTGATCGGTTCCCGCTACCACGACCTTATCGCCTTCTTTTAAACCGGATAAAACTTCTACCGCTGAGATACTGGTTGCACCTAATTTGAAGGGAATGCGTGTGGCGATATTGTTTTGTACGAGGTAGGCAAAACGACCGCCTTCACTCTCGACAAAAGGTCCGCGCGCCAACATCAAAACATTCGGTTTTTCTTCTATGAGTAAGCGCGCTGAAACGCGTTGGCTTTGACGTAACCCTGAAGGTTGCGTGCCATCGAAACGGACTCGCGCCAAGACTTGGTTTTTCACGACTTCGGGTGACAAGGCCGACAATTTGCCTTTGGCGGTCACGCCATTGATGGTGATTTCTGCTGTCATGCCTAAGCCTAAATCGGCGACATAAGTCTCAGGAATTTCCAACTCCACTTCTAACTGCGACAGATCAACCAAAGTCATCAAGGCGGTATTGGCGGCGACTACGCTGCGGTTTGCTACCGATAGCGTACCGACCATGCCGTCCACTGGTGCTTTGAGACGCAGCTCTTCGACTTTGCGCTTGGCATCATCGCGCACTAAGCGCTGTTGTTCCAATTGCGCACTCTTAGTTTTAAGATTCAAATCGACGTCTTCGTTTTCCAAGCCGGTCGCGGCCTCTGCATGTTTGGCACGGATTTCGGCGGTTTTTAACGCATCTTGGGCGCGCATGTAATCGATCTTGGAGATCACGCCAGAGGGCCCGGCTTTTTCAAAGCGTTCAAAAGTACGAGCAGCGGTAATGCGTTCAATTTCGGCTTGATCGGCATCGCGTCGTGCAATCAATTTTTGCTTACGCGCTAAGATTTTTTGGCGCGACACTTCGGCTTCTAATTGATCGTAATTGGCTTGTTCGCGTTTGAGCAAACTGGTGAGGTCAGGTGATTCTAACTCGGCGACGATATCGCCCCTCTTCACCATGTCACCTGCTTTAACTTTTAAAGTCACTGTGCTCGATGCGGTCGAATAGAGGGTAGGACTGATGGCGGCCACCATGCGGCCATTCACCGCAACATCGCGCACCAAAGTACCACGTGTGACTTGGGCGATTTTGATGCGGGAAGCATTGATGGATTTACTGCTATTGGCAAAGGCACGTACTAAGAAAAAACAAAGGATAAGAAATGCGAGGGCAAGCACAAGGCCGACCACCACTTTTTTTCTACGCCACAATGCTGGTGCTACGATGACGGCGTCTTGTCCGGAAGTATCTCGAATCATGGGAATTCCTACTAAAAGTTATTACGAATAACAACTCTTTAGCAGGAAGCGTGCCAACTAAAAATAGCATCCCAAGTCTTTGATTTTATTTAAAATTTAAAAGTAGCGCAGAAGCGCAAGTGTGTCCGCGATGTCCGTCAAACTTAGTCTGGACACGGCGGACAGACTACAGTGAAACGAACCTAGTTTTTATCGGTATTAAATTGAGGGACAGAAATGCGCTTACCTGCAACATGCGTCGTCAATACGATCGCTGTCGACGTAGAGCCAAAAGCATTGAGTTCATTGATGATACGTTGCAAGTGCTCGACATCGGTCGCCAACACGCGCATCACGGCGCCATCTTCGCCTGTGACGGTGTAACAATCAATAATCTCAGGGCAGTTTGCGACATATTGGGCGTAGGGTCGTCCTTGTTGCGTGGAGACACGGATCATGGCCGTAATTTCATAACCCAATGCCCTTGGGTTAATCTCAGCACGATAGCCACGGATCACATTGCTGGCTTCTAGACGCTTAATCCGTTCAGAGACGGCAGGCTGACTTAGATGGACCTGACGCCCCAACTCTGCGTGCGACATACGGGCATCTTCTTGCAATAATTGCAGGATTTTATGATCGTATTGATCAATTT
>CAYXJI010000243.1:0-6030 GCA_964465175.1 uncultured Burkholderiaceae bacterium
CAACACGCGGTCTGAACACGCTAGTCGAAAAAGCTTGGGAAACCGCGGGATTAACACACATCATAAGCGGTGGTTTGGATTGGAGTCGGGTTCAGGTTGAAGAGAAACGGGATGCGAAAATTCGCAACGAAACAACCGGAACAAATTTAAATAGTCTGGCTGGAGAAACCTATCCCTTGCGCGATTTCGCCAACGGCAGAACCACACAATCTGGCTTATTTATACAAGATGAAATCGACGGACTTGCAAATGGCGCCTTGCAATTAGCGATGGGGGTACGCTATGATCGTACCCAGCTTAGTCCAGAAATTGATGCGTTAGCACAGCAAACACTAAGCTTATTGGGCAGAACACTGAGCGCGCCTACCCATAGCGCTGTATCTCCCAAAATTAGCGCACGCTGGCGCGTCGATCCGTCTTTACAAGCCTATGCACAACTGGCAAAAGGCTTCCGCGCGCCAAACTATTCAGAAGTGAATGGCGCGTTTCGTAATTCTAGTCAATTCTACTCAGTTGTCCCAAATGCCGATCTCAAACCAGAGACCAGCAATGGTCTTGAACTTGGATTACGAGGTAACTCAGATAACATGCGTTGGCACATCGCGATCTTCGACAACCGTTATCGCGATTTTATCGAGACAGTTCAATTGAGTTGCCCTCGCGATCCACGCTGTTATGCACCCAGCCCAGCGTGGCGAACCAATACCTCAATCAATCTCACCAAGGTACGCATCTATGGCGCAGAAACGCGTGGCAGTTGGACTTTAGCACCATCATGGCAAGCCGACTTTGCATTTGCTTACAGTCATGGTGAAAATCAGGATAATCAGCAAGCTCTCAACTCGATTGAACCCATGCGTGCTAGTGCTGGGCTAATGTATCAAACCACAGCTTGGGGTTTAGAAGCTAGAATTCGTGGCGCAGCACGAAAAAAAGATGTGGACGACACACCGAGTCCTTATTTCAAGCCCGCAGCCTATGCAACCGTAGATCTGAGTGCATGGTGGTCGCCGTCTAAACACTACCGCATTCAGGCAGGTATTAGCAATTTGCTGGATAAAAAATACTGGCTCTGGAGTGATATACGCCAAGCCGATGCACCGAATCCGCAAGGTGTGGCGTTTTATTCCCAGCCAGGACGTTCTTTTCACCTAAGTTTACAGGCTGATTTCTAATGTCATTCTTACGTACACTTGTCGTCGCTTTGACGCTATTCAGTGCGCTCGTTAGCTCTTCCGCTCTTGGTGCGGAAGAGCCTTCGAAATCCATCCTATTTATCGCAACATCGAATGTCCCTACGGGTAAATTCCGCCTATTAAATGAAATTGCAGCGCCACTAGGATTGAAGGTAGAAGTTCGTTATGTCGATAAATTACCCGCCGATACAGATGCTGGTTTGTTTACTCCATACGCGGCTGTTTTTATCGATTCTTATTTACAAGATTACGTTAAAGGACGTTTATCCAAAGCATTACCCGGATTGAAATCACCTTGGGTTTGGTTATATCAAGCACAAGCATCGTTCGGTCAATTTCCTGAGGAAACCGCCAAGCGACTTTTAACGCACTACTCTCAAGGTGGTCGAAAAAATTTTGAGGCATTCTTTAAAGTGCTCCAAGCTCACTTGCAACATCGTCATTTTGCTGGGATTCCCGCACCTATCATCTACCCTGCGCAGGGAGTTTATCATCCGCTAGCCAACGGAGAAATTTTCTCCAGCATCGATAGTTTTAAAAACTGGCGAGTTCGACAAGGGCAATCGGTTTCAGCCCTAGCCCCGGTCGTTGCGATTTTGATTCACCAGCAATATTTATCGTCCGAGCAAACCTCTTGGTTTGACGATTTGGTTCAACGAATAGAAGCACGTGGCGCAATCGCCATGCCAGTCTATGCCGCCGCAACCGAGAGCGTCATCCCATTTCTGAGTAGGGATGGGAAAAGCCTAGTGGATTTAATCATTAACACCCAAATCATGCTAGCGCCAGAGCTCAGGAAAATTGACTTCGCCGGATTAGGTGTTCCCGTATTACAAGCGACTGCTTACCGTCGCGGTGATAGCAGGGAATGGCGTGCAGATCAGCAAGGCTTGGCCTTGGCCGATGTCCCTTTTTATTTGGCACAATCCGAATACACGGGTGTCAGCGACATCATGATTATTGCAGCACATGATAAGAGTGCTGATCAAATCGTAGCAATTCCAGAACAAAGCCAAGCACTCGCAGACAAAGCACTGCGCATGCTAGCACTTCAGCAAAAGCCACATGCAGAGAAGCGCTTGGGGCTGATGTTCTGGAACTATCCACCTGGAGAAAAAAATCTGTCTGCGTCTTATCTAAATTTGCCAAGGAGTTTAGTGCAAACTTTGGAGGTCTTACGCAAGGATGGTTATCAAACAAGTGTGCACGATGAAACGACACTCACCAGTAACTTGCAGCGTCTGCTCGCCCCTTCTTATCGTGACGGCGAATTGCCTGGTCTCTTACGCGACGACCTAGCAGAATTATTTCCTGTTGCAAGCTATCGATCATGGCTACAGCAACAAACAAAAGAAGTTCAAGATGCCTTGAATCAGCGCTGGGGAGACCCTGAGCGTTCAGCGATGACGATACAAAAAGGAGGTCAAAGTTACTTTGTGGTGCCGCGCTTTAAACTCGGTAATCTGGTGATGCTGCCTCAAGCACCACGCGGGGAAAAATGGGAGGAAAAGGAAAAAGCTTTGTACCATCATCCCAAAGCACTTCCCTCACATTTCTATCTCGCCAGCTACCTATGGCTTCGCCAACAATTCAAAGCAGATGCCTTAATTCATTACGGCACCCACGGCTCACAAGAATGGTTGCCTGGTAAAGAAAGGGGCTTGTCCGTGTATGACTACCCATTGCTGGCGTTAGGCGATCTGCCTGTGATCTACCCCTACATTGTCGATAATATTGGCGAAGCTTTACAAGCTAAACGACGTGGGCGTGCGGTAACGATCACGCATCAGACACCTGCTTTTACGCCCGCAGGATTGCACGATTCTTTGATCGAAATTCATGATTTACTGCATGCATGGTTGGCACAAGATCTGGGTGCGGTCAAAGACAAAATTGCACAAGACTTGATAAAACGCGTTAAAGCGCAAAAAATCGATAAAGATTTAGCATGGAGCGACGACAAAATAGCGCATGACTTCCAAGGTTTTGTCACGCTGGTGCATGATCATTTACACGAACTAGCGCAAACTGCGCAGCCATTGGGACTACACACATTCGGAGTTGCACCACAACATACGCATCGTATCGGTACCGTCCTATTGATGCTAGGTCGCGGTTACTGGGAAGCGGTTGGCCGCTGGGCAAAAGTGAAAGACGATGATTTAGATGAAGTGATGGTAGGCGACTATCGCCAACTTCAAAAAAATCTCGCCTACCGCATGATGGATGACTATATTTTAGAACAGAAGATGCCAGAAAATTTACCAATTGCGTTACAGGACAAGCTCAAATTGGCACATAGTTGGTATCAGTCTTTAGCTGCGCAACAAGAACAAACGAGCTTATTACATGCCTTAGATGGACGATACATACCAAGCTCGTATGGCGGTGATCCAATCAAAAATCCTGATGCCTTGCCTACCGGTCGCAACCTATATGGTTTTGATCCATCTCGGATACCAACACAGCAAGCATGGGCCGCAGGCAAGGAAGCGCTTGATAAATTGCTTCTCGCGCATCAGCAAAAACACGGTAGCTCACCGCGTAAATTGACTTTCTCACTGTGGTCAGTCGAAACCATGCGTCATCAAGGTATTTTGGAGGCACAAGCACTCTGGGCTTTGGGCGTAGAACCTGTATGGGATGCGGGTGGACGTGTAACGGGGGTACGCTTAATTCCGAGAGAGCAATTAGGACGTCCCCGCGTCGATGTGGTGCTCTCTGTGACTGGGCTCTATCGCGATCAATTCCCCAACACTATGCAGCAATTAGCCAAAGCGGTTCAGATCGCGGCACAAGCCAAGGAAACAGATAATGCGGTTGCTCAGAACAGCTTGAAAATGGCAGCAAAACTCCGAGAAGTTGGCATACCTGAAGACCAGATCAATAACGCTGCACAAACACGCATATTTTCGTCGGAATCTGGTCGCTACGGCACAGGACTAGACGACGCGACCTTGGCCAGCGACAGTTGGAAAAGTAAAGAAGACGGTGATAAAAAACTCGCTCAACTCTATTTAAGTCGTATGCAATTTGCTTACGGAGCAGACCAAAGTCAATGGGGCAACAAGCTCGATGCGGTAAATCTGTACGCTGAAGCTTTGCGGGGAACCGATGCTGCGGTGCTGTCGCGCAGTTCAAATCTCTACGGCATGCTGACCACCGACGATCCATTCCAATATCTTGGAGGAATCTCTTTAGCGGTACGACATCTAGATGAAAAGCCGCCAGAGTTATACATTTCAAATTTACGTGAGGCGGGTCAAAACGGATCAGGAAAGGTAGAGAGTGCAGCAGGGTTTCTCGCAAAAGAACTTGCAACACGAAATTTCCATCCAGGTTATATCAAGGGGCTGATGGCAGAGGGATATGCCGGTACGCTACAAATAGTCGATTCAATGAATAATTTTTGGGGCTGGCAAGCGGTCGCACGCGAAGTCGTGCGTGATGATCAATGGCAAGAGTTTGTCGATGTCTATGTCAAAGACAAACATCAATTAGGCTTAAGAAAATGGTTTCAGGAAAATAACCCCCATGCCTTAGCGCAGACCATTGAACGGATGTTAGAAGCTGCACGCAAAGACTATTGGAAAGCAGATGCAGCAACAGTGGCTGAGTTAAAACGTGAGTATTTAGCGCTGGCAAAGCAACATGACGTCACCACAGACAATGCTGCGTTATCGGAGTTTATTGGTCTTGGTCAACAAGCTCTACCATCTGCACCAGCGAAACCCTCTTCTGCTTCTAGATCAAATTCAAAGACAGATGCGAATGACAGCGCTAAGCCGCCTTCACCGCCAGTCAAAATTGCAAGCCCGCAAGCAGTTCCCGTTGTAAAAGGTATTCAACTCCAGAAACTGTCGATCTTGGCCAATACAATACCGAGCAATCCTTGGCATCAATCTGGGTTGTGGGGATTAATCGCCATGTTATTGGCATTTATAAGCGGCGTGTTTTTGCAATTAAGGTTGAAAAAATCGGCTTAAACAAATTATCTAAAGTACCAGCAATAGTACCAGCTCTAGCATCCATTTTATTTTCTTGAAAGGTAGTTATGTTAGTTTTACTCGAACAAACGATGTACCAAATGAGTCAGTTTTTTCTACTCCCGACTTTATTACTAATCGCATTACTATTTCTATTTTCTTGCTATGTAGCGGGCAAATTTTTAATCGAATACATGCAAAGACGTCGAGGTGGAGCACGTCCACTATACCGCTGGTGGGAAGCCCATCGCGCGGCGAGCGATGATGAGCTGGATGTATTCGCACACAAACAAATGGAAACCGAGCGTATTGTCACACGGGTCGCTCCAATGATGGGTTTGGTTGCCACCATGATCCCGATGGGACCTGCATTGAAATCTCTTTCCGATGGCAATTTTGCGGCCGTTTCTGAAAATTTGATGGTCGCTTTTTCTGCTGTGATTCTGGCATTAATCGCTGCATCCATTACATTTTTTGTCGTCAATATCAGACGCCGTTGGTTGGCCGAAGAGATGTTGGAAATTGCAAACGTCCGTCAACAGGTGATCAAATGAAGCTACTTCACGAACCGGAAAGCGATGATCCAATTTTGTCAGTAGTTAACCTGATCGACGTATTCTTAGTGTTAATCGCAGCCTTATTAATTGTCGTCGCAAAAAATCCTATGCTTAATGCATTTGCTAAAAATGATGTCACGGTCATTAGCAATGCAGGCAAATCCAATATGGAAATTTTGGTGAAGCAAGGGCAAAAAATTGAACGTTATAAAAGCAATGGCCAAGCCGGACAAGGTGAAGGCGCCAAAGCGGGTACGGCTTATCGATTGAAAGATGGATCGATAATTTATG
>CAYXJI010000244.1:0-6026 GCA_964465175.1 uncultured Burkholderiaceae bacterium
GTCTTCTTCCTCGTTAAATAGCCCTAGCGGCGACTCGTTGACGGGGGAGCCTTTGATGCAATAGAAGGGAATTTTTTCCATCAAATATTTGAGGCGCTCAGCGATGGAAGATTTGCCACCACCGACCGGACCGAGTAAATACAGCACTTGTTTGCGTTCTTCTAAGCCTTGCGCCGCGTGGCGAAAGTAGGCGACGACTTGTTCTATCACTTCTTCCATGCCATAAAACTCGCGGAAAGCCGGATAGATTTTGATGATTTTATTGGAGAAGATACGCGAGCGGCGCGAGTCATTGCGGGTGTCGATTTGTTCGGGTTCGCCGATAGCCGCTAGCATGCGTTCGGGAGCCGAGGCGTAAGCGAGTGGGTCTTTTTTGCATAGATCCAAAAACTCTTGCAAAGAATATTCTTCTTCGCGGGTTTTTTCGTAACGCGCTGCATAGTTGTCAAAAATAGTCATTTCGATCTCCTTTTTGGCGCTCTTTCGGCTTGAAATTTGCCGCTAGCGTATTCCATTCTCAGCTTGCCTTCCCTCTGCAAAGTGAGGGTAAATGCACAAGCTAAATTTAGTGTAGGCGAAAAATAAAAAACTGCAGGCAAAATTTTGTGACATGTAGACCCAAATAAGCATGAATTAAATACGCTAATTCTCGTCTTGAAATGCCGAATTCCCCCTAATTTTCTTTCTCTTAACAGGCCATAGCTTCGACTTTCTTGGAACTTCTACGGTTTAAACGCGTCAGACCTACAAATCGTTACAAAAATTCGTCAATAATCCTAGGTAGAATAATTGCTGTTTGTAATACGATGCGCCAACAAGTGATATGCTGCGATTGCAAACCTCGCGTTCACTGCAGACTTGATGCGCGAGCCATAGCGATTGATATCAAGTAGTGGCAGCAAGAGACGATTAGTTGATTTTAGCTAAAAATAATTGTTGATTTAATTTTCGATTTATAAACATAATCAAAGCAATACTTGCAGTAAAAATAACTCAGCCCCAACCGGGCTGCAAAGATGTTGCAAAGGCGCTAGAAGGGCGCTGCAACATTGACGAATTCATGGAGAATTGAGATGAAAAAAACCTTACTTGGGATGATGATTGCCGTAGCGATCTCTACCCACTTCGCGCTCGCAGATTCTAGTTCTGCTCTCGATAATAAAGCTGCCAAAGCAGCCACTCTCGCCGCAGCCCCCATTAGTTTTCAACCGCAAGCACAACAAATTCAAGCTGCCAATATGACGGCAGAGTTTTTGACACGTTTTCATTACAAAGCAACGCCTTTGGACGATGCGATGTCGGAGAAGATTTTTGATCGCTATTTAAAATCCTTAGATGCCGATAAAGTTTTTTTCTTGCAGTCGGATGTGGATCAATTTAGCGGTGCCCGCAATAAGCTAGACGATGCAATTTTGGCGCAAGATTTGAGCACGCCTTTTGCCATGTTTAATCTGTACCATCAACGGTTTAAAGAGCGCCTGACGTATGCACGCGAATTGTTGAATAGTGATTTTGATTTTTCACAAAAAGAAGCCTATCGCTACCAACGTGAGAAAGAGCCTTGGCCACAAAACATAGAGCAAATGCGTGATCTGTGGCGTCAGCGTGTGAAGAACGACTGGCTGCGATTAAAGCTGGCGGGTAAAGAAGCGGCCGCGATCAAGACGACTTTAGATAAGCGTTATGAATCGACATTGACGCGCATGAATAAATTGAAAAATGAAGATGTCTTTCAACTCTTTATGAATGCCTATGCCATGTCCGTTGAGCCGCATACCAATTATCTGGGGCCAAAGGCCGCAGAAGATTTTGATATCGCGATGCGTTTGTCGATGACAGGTATCGGTGCGACTTTGCAAGACCGCGACGAGATGGCAACGATACGCGAGATGGTGCCTGGTAGTCCGGCAGCCTTGTCGGGTAAATTGAAGGTGGGGGATCGCATCGTGGGCGTTGGGCAAGGTGCCGATAGCACGCCCGTTGATGTCATGGGCTGGCGTTTGGATGACATCGTTAAATTGATCCGTGGCCCGAAAGATACGACCGTTTTGTTAGATGTATTGCCTGCCGATGCAGGGCCGGATGGCGCGCATAAAACCGTTTTATTGGTACGCAATAAAATCACTTTGGAACAACAGGCTGCAAAGAAAACCATACAAGAAGTAAAAACAGCAGAAGGAACGCGTCGTATTGGTGTGATTGCATTGCCGACTTTCTATCAAGACTTTGATGCGCGTCGTCGCGGCGATAAAGACTTTAAGAGCGCGACACGTGATGTGGCCAAGCTCTTAGCCGAGTTGAAAAAAGAAAAAGTCGATAGCGTGCTGATCGATTTGCGTGACAACGGCGGCGGCTCTTTGAATGAAGCGGTGGAGTTGACTAGCTTGTTTATTGGTAAAGGCCCGGTTGTGCAGCAACGTAATTCTCGCGGTGAAGTGCATGTGGAGAGTGATAGCGCTGGCGTGCTTGCTTGGGGCGGCCCTATGGGTGTGCTGATTAATCGTGGCTCGGCATCTGCCTCAGAGATTTTTGCGGCAGCGATCCAGGATTATGGTCGCGGCTTGATCATCGGAGAGACTAGTTTTGGTAAAGGTACGGTACAAACGGTGATTAGCCTAGACCAAATGGCGCGCAGTGCAAAGCCGCAGTACGGTGACTTGAAAATGACTATCGCGCAATTCTTCCGCGTCAATGGCGGCACCACCCAATTGCGCGGCGTGACGCCAGATATCGCCTATCCTAGTTTCGTTGATGCCGATAGTTATGGCGAATCGAGCTATGACAATGCCTTGCCTTGGGTGCAGATCAAGCCAGCCAATTATCACACGGTCGGCAATTTGAAAGACGTGCAGGCCATGCTGCAAGTACGTCACGAGATGCGTATTGCTAAGGACAAGGAATTCCAATTCATCAATGAAGATATTGCGGAATTTAAAAAGCAAAAAGAGAAAAAAGTCATTTCTTTGAACGAAGAAGAGCGTCGGATTGAACGTGATGCACGTGAGAAGAAAATCAAAGACCGCGAAGTCATACGCACGGCCTTAGATTCCAAGGGTAAACCGGCTGAGAAAAAAGATGCCCAAGCAAAAGTTGCTACGCAAGACGACGGCTTGCAAGGCAATGAACGTAGTTTGGCATCGGAATTAGCCGCAGAAAAAGCGAATAAAGAAGCCAAAGACGTGTTCTTAATTGAAGCGGCAAATATTCTCAGTGATGAAATCGAACTGATTAAAACGAATAAACGTGTAGCCGATAAGGCGACAGTCAAAAACACGGCGAAACCAAAAGAGGCGAATTGAATCGTATGAGTCGTAGGGTGTTTGTTTTTAATTTTTTTTGATTTTGATTTTGTCATTGGTATTTTAAATAGGGCTTGCGCAAAATTGTCCCAGCTAGGCGTGCCGACGAAGACAGTGCCTGAGCACCTTAGTTTAGTTAAGAGCTGCGACAACGACGCTGGGGCGGTTTTGCAAAGGTCCTATTGAAGTAAAAAGAAGACGCTTGATGGATGCGCCGAACAGCCTCAGGGCTAATTAAGGAGTCGCCATCAAGCGTTTTCTTTTATGCTGATCGTGAATATTGGAAAGAGATTGGTGCAAAGAGAATGATAGACGTGTTGATGAAAAAAATGCTTGTGATGGGAGCCTTATTGGTGGCGTGTTCCGCAGGGATACTGGACTCCGACCAAGCACAAGCGCAAACGGTGCCAGATACCTTGGCGCAAAGAATCAAGGCCTGCGTGGCTTGTCATGGGCAAGAGGGGCGAGCGACCAGTGATGGTTTTTACCCGCGTATCGCCGGTAAGCCTGAGGGCTATCTGTTTAATCAACTGCGCAATTTTAGGGATGGCAAGCGCACCTATCCTATGATGACGTATATGCTTGCGCATATGACGGATAGTTATTTACAAGAGATCGCTACTTACTTTTCTTTACTTAATCCACCGTATGCAGCACCCCAAAGCGTGGTCGCCAGCACGGCGATGATGGAGCGTGGACGCGTGTTGGTCAAGCTAGGTGATGCCGACAAAAAAATCCCTGCGTGCATTGCCTGCCACGCAGAAAAAATGACGGGCGTTGCACCATTTATTCCCGGCCTTTTGGGCTTGCCGCGTGATTATTTGGTGGCACAATTAGGTGCTTGGAAAACCGCAAGCCGCCATGCCCATGCGCCCGATTGCATGCAAAAGGTGGCGCAACAATTGAGCGCTGATGATATCGCGGCGGTGTCTGCATGGTTGGCGGCGCAAACCATGCCAGCCGATGCAAAGCCTGTGCGTCAGTCTGAGCTGGTCGAATTTAAATTACCTATCGCTTGCGGGAGTGTCGTACCATGATCTCGCGCATCAAAAAAATAGTAGCTGCTTTGCTGTTGTTGCTGATAATCGGCTTATTGAGCTTGGCTTGGTACGGTTATTCTTTGGGCGATTCTTATGCCAGCGTTGGATCAACATCAATATCAAGTAGCGAGCAAAAAAACGCCGGCGCACAGGCGGCCACTCCATTGACTGAGGTGCTCGCGCGCGGTGCCTATCTGGTGCGTATCGGCGATTGCATGGCTTGTCACACCGCACGCGGTGGCGCTGCATTCGCAGGCGGTCGCGTCTTGCAATCAGAGTTTGGTCAATTCGTGACGCCGAATATCACGTCTGATCAAAAGACCGGGATCGGGGCGTGGAGCGCCGAGGATTTTTGGAATGCCCTACACAACGGCAAAGGCAAAGACGGGCGCTTATTGTATCCCTCATTTCCTTTTGTCAATTACACCCATGTCTCGCGCGACGATGCGGATGCCATGTATGCATATCTACTATCGCAGCCAGCCGTCGTGCAAGACAATGCGCCCCATAATTTAGCATTTCCCTATAACCAAAGACCCGCCTTGGCCTTGTGGCGTGCGCTTTATTTTAAACCCGGCGCATTGGTGTTGCAGTCACAACAAGGTGCAGACTGGAATCGTGGCGCCTATTTAGTGCGCGGCTTGGCACATTGCAGCGCCTGCCACAGTACACGGAATAGTATCGGTGCGAATGCGGGCAGTGCGGATTTTTCTGGCGGCGAAATGGCACAATTACACTGGTATGCACCATCATTGCAAGCAGCCAATGAATTGAATCTGCCAAGCTGGAGCGAACAAGAAATAAGTGCGCTGCTGGTGAGTGGGAAAAATTCGAAAGCGAGCGTCTCGGGCCCTATGGCAGAAGTCGTGCAGCAGAGTTTGCAGTATCTGAATGAGGCTGACGCGCGCGCGATTGCCCTATATTTGCGCGCCTTGCCACAGCAAGTACAAGCTGCACCAGATTTGTTAGATAGCGCCATCACCAGACCCGTCGCCAGTAAAGCACAAATGCAGCAAATCATGGAACGCGGCGACAAGATTTATCGCGCGCAATGCGCAGAGTGTCACGGTAAGAACGGTGAAGGCGTGAGCGGTATTTATCCGGCTTTAAAGCAAAACCCCGTCCTACTGAGTGCCTCGTTAAGTAATTCTGTGCGCTTGATCTTAGCAGGTGGATTTGCGCCCGCCACAAAACTCAATCCGCGCCCCTACAGCATGCCGCCGTTCGCTCCTTTTTTAGACGATGCCGAAGTCGCTGCGGTGTTGACCTATCTTAGAAATTCGTGGGGAAACAAAGGCGACATCGTCAGCCCCAGTGAAGTGAATCCTTATCGCACTGCGCCTTTGGATTAGTGCGAGAAGTTTGGGCTGCTTGCAGGGTAATTGCATGAAGGAATCAGGCTAAAACCTCTCAACACGGAGACACGGAGATACAGAGAGTGACAAGAGATTTTCTTCTGTGACTTTTAGTTTTTCTCTGGCGCACAGCATGCTGCTTACCTAGCTTGAGTGGTGGCTAAGCCACACACCGCGATAAAACAGAATCTAGCTTAAAAATAAATGCTAACACGCTGGAACTTTATTGGGCAGCAAGGTTCAAATCGGGCTTGTGCCTAGTCACAAAGATAGGACTTACGCAAAACAGACGCTGACGTCGTTGCGTTCGCCTCGCCGTACATTTGTACTGT
>CAYXJI010000245.1:0-6026 GCA_964465175.1 uncultured Burkholderiaceae bacterium
TAAGGCCTTTAATTCAGATAAATGCATGTTTATGAGTGTCCCGAGATGGGAAGGTATGGTGGGGGAGTGAACAGAAGTGAAAAAACGAACTACTGGAAAATTAGGAAAACTGCAGAGCGGGTTTGATGCCGGTCGCTACTTGATTGAATTCGAATAAATTTAATTTCGACACATTGTAAGACTTAATTCAGACGATGTAAAAAATTTCTTTTAACATCGTCTGAAATAGTGATTTATCGTGGCTTAAAAAACGCAATTAGCGAAAAAATGCGCTTAAATATTGCTGTCGATGAAAGCTGTTAATTGTCCTTTTGCCAGTGCGCCTACTTTTTGCGCAGCGACGGCACCGTTTTTAAACAGGATCAAAGTTGGGATGCCGCGAATGCCAAATTTGGCTGGCACTGCTTGATTGGCATCCACGTCCATTTTTGCGATCGTGATTTTGCCGCCATATTCTTTGGCAACTTCTTCTAAGATTGGCGCAATCATCTTGCAAGGGCCACACCATTCAGCCCAGAAGTCGACCAAGACTGGTTTGTCAGATTTCAATACATCGGCTTCGAAAGATGCATCGCTTACATAAATGATATTGTCGCTCATAGAATTCTCGTTATTCTGGTTAGTCTCTAAAAGAGGGGAATACTTCAATAATAAATTAAAGCAGGACTAGGAATTTGGGGTGATTTTGGGTATTTCAAGTGTCATTTTTGTGTCTGTGACGTTCTTGAGATCACCATCACAGGACTTCAGCACAGCGCTAAATCATACCCTATTTTTTAAATAGTGGCTTATTTACTGTTTTTTGTGAATTATTCTCTGAATTTGCTACTTGCCTTTCTATTTTTTTCACCGCACTCGCATAAAATGCCAGCTCACTTTGATTTTGAATGAAACCATGCCATGGCGCGAACAACTTATCTGATTCCAGCATCTGCGCAGTTTTGGACGCAAATTGCGCAACAGTTTTTGGCGATGCAGAAAAAAGCTGGCATGCCTAAAGATTTGTTTGCTGAGCCTGATCCGTTTGCTGAGCGAGATTTTTCTCACCTGTGCGTGATCGTGCCCACCTTTGAACATGCGCATTTGTTGACGCGCGCGCTTAGTGTGGAGCTTGGTGCAGAAAACGGCACGCACTTTATTCCGCCCAAGATACAAACCATGTTTGCCTGGCTAGGCATGCAGCTACCACTAGCTGCTTCGGTGTCGGCGAATAGTCAACGCTTGATGAGTTTGTATGCTGAATTACGTCAGCATGCTTGGCTCAAAGCCTTGTTTGGCGCGCAGCGTAACACCGATTTGTTGCCCTTGGCGCAGACCTTGTTGGGCTTGGCGGATGAATTGACGCAAGTGTGGTTGCCGCAGGCTGTGAGTGGAAAAAAACTCGACCCGCAAAAAATGCAGTCGACCTGGCATGAAGCGCTAGCGCAATTGCCCTTACCTGTGCAAAAAATGGTGTCGGATGAAACGCAATTGGTGTGGACGCTGTGGCAAGGTCAACTCGATCAACACGATAAAACAGTACAAGAGTTTCAGCAAATGATGCGGCTGGCGGATACCGCCACGACCGAATTGTTTTGGATTGCACCGACCATGCCCGATGCGCTCGAAACTGCGTTTTTAAACGCCTATGCGCAGCGACAGCCTGTACATGTGATGAGTATAGATTGGCGTGCGGAGGCTGTGCCACAGGCGATGCAGATGGCGTGGACGGATTTGTCTTCAACATTTGAGTTCGACCCAGTGATGCCGGTGCAAAAAAAACTGCTGCAAGCCGCGCAATTTGATTGGTCTCGTTTGCATCTTTGCGAAGTCAGTAGCCTAGAGGACGAATCTGAGCAAGCCGCGCAATGCATCATTGATTGGTTACAAGCGGGTAAGCAAAAGATCGCGGTGATCGCGCAAGACCGTGTGATCTCGCGCCGCTTGCGGGCATTGTTGGAACGCGCTCAAGTGTATGTAGCCGATGAAACGGGTTGGAAACTATCTACCACGCGGGCCGCAGCCTGTCTGGCGGCATGGTTCGAAGTAGTGGCAACGCGGGCCGACACCATGGCCTTGCTGGATTTTTTGAAATCGCCTTTCCTGCCTTTGGGCGTTAGTGCTTTCGACGGTATCGATGCGGCAGATGAAATGAAGGATGAAGTGAAGGATGAAGTGAAGGATGAAGTGAAGGATGAAGTGAATAAAGCCGATTTGGTCATGGACATCGAATTGGCTTTGCGCAGAAACAATGTGGTCGGCAATTGGGATTCCGTGTTGTTCACCTTGGAGCGCCAAGTACAAGCCAGAACGTGGTTGGCACAGATCGCGCGTTTAGCGCATCAGTACGGTAATAGCGCTGGCGCAGCGCGGCGTAGTTTGAAAGATTGGACGCAGATTAGTATTCAAACTTTGACCGAGCTGGGCATGTTGCAGCCCTTGCAGGACGATATGGCCGGTGCGCAAGTGGTGCAAATGTTGCAGGCCTTGAGTAGTGATTGTCATGGACTGGACATGCATTTTAGTTTTTCTGAGTGGCGCGCATTTATTAATTTGCAGATGGAAGCGACACCCTTTAAACAGGAACAGATCGATCAGCGGGTGGTGATGCTGCCTTTAAATGGGGCGCGTTTGCGTTGCTTTGATGCCGTGTATTTGATCGGAGGTGATGCCAAACATTTGCCATCCAAGCCGCAAGAGACTTTATTCTACACCAATGCCGTGCGGCGCGAATGTGGTCTGGTGACGCGTGAACAAAGGCGGCTACAGCAGCAAAGAGATTTTGCTGAGCTGATCTTGTCCAATGCGGAAGTTGTCCTATCGTGGCAATCGCAAGTCAATGGCGAACTCAATGCCTTGAGTCCGTGGGTAGAGCAAGTCCAACTCCATCTGGCTCGTCAGCGGCAGGGCGCACTAATGATGAATAAGCGCGCGCTGCCTGAGCAACGTTTGCAGCCTATTATCGCGATCCAACCACGACCCAACGCGGCGGCTTTGATGCCATCGACCTTGTCTGCTAGTGGCCTCACTAGTTTGATTGCCTGCCCATATCAATTTTTCGCTGGGCGTATGTTGAAATTGTCCGCGATGGATGACTTATCAGATATGCCGGAAAAGCGGGATTACGGTGATTGGTTGCACGCGATTTTAAAGACCTACCATGATCGCGTCGTGGTAGATCAATTGAGTTTGAGCGATGACCGCGTAGGCCTATTAGGGGCGATTTCTGATACTTGGTTTGCCCGTGTATTGAAGCAGAGTCCGGCAGCCTTGGGCTATAGCATACGCTGGCGCAAAGTGATTCCTGCCTATGTCGCATGGGCGAATGCGCGTGAAGCTGACGGCTGGCAGTTTGCCTTTGGTGAAGTGTGGGCGGAAGCGCAATTAAGCTGGGATGATGGGGCGATTACTTTGCGTGGTCGGGTCGATAGGATAGACCAACGTCTTCTGGAGAATGACGAAGTCGAGCGCGCGGTGTTGGATTACAAAACCAAGAGCAAGAGCGCGCTGAAAGCCAGATTGAAAAATTTTGAAGATCATCAATTGGCATTTTATGGTTTGTTGAATGCCCAGATTGCCGATGCCAACGCCAATTTGCATGAGGAAAATGTGACGCTGCTAGACCCCGTGGACACAGCGTTCTACGTGGCGCTAGAGCTAGAGCGTGACAAAACGGGCGACGTTGAAGCGCAAGATTACAGCGTGTGGAAAAGTGAATTGAAAACCGCTATCCGTAAAAATATGCAAGCGATACAGCATGGCGCAGGTTTGCCGGCGCAGGGTGTGGAAAGTGTTTGCACCTATTGCGATGTGCGTGGCTTGTGTCGTAAGGGAGCTTGGTAATGGATCAAACGAATCAAACTATACAAACAAACCAAGCGCAGGCCTATGAATTAAACGGACAAGTGGTCGATGCCATGCGCTTTACGGCAGCCGCTTGTGATCCACATCGCTCGGTCGTGGTCGAAGCTTGTGCTGGCAGTGGTAAGACTTGGCTATTGGTCGCCCGCATGCTGCGTTTGTTATTAGATGGCGCTGAGCCGGCCGAATTATTAGCGATCACTTTTACCCGCAAAGCCGCACAGGAAATGCAGCATCGTTTGATGGAATTGCTACAGCAATTAGCCTTGGCCGATGAAGCGCTGGCTAGCAGCATTTTGCTGGAACGCGGCGTTCCTGCGGCGCAGTTGGCCGGCAGCTTGCCGCGCGCACGTCAGTTGTACGAAAACCTTTTGAGTAATCCGCAGGGCTTGTCTATGGATACTTTTCATAGTTGGTTTGGACGCTTACTCAAATTGGCACCTCTAGCCTCGGGTGTGCCGCATGGATTTAATTTGTTGGAATCGACCAGCAGCTTACAGCGCGAGGCTTGGGGGCAATTGATGCAAGCGGCGGGCATGAAAGACGAGCGAGCCGACGACGGCGCAAGCAATCTGCTCAAACCCGCATTGCTGTACCTGTATGAAGAACTCGGTGATTTCACCACGCAGCAAATGCTCGATGCGTTTTTGGCCAAGCGCGCTGAATGGTGGGCGGTCAGTGAGGCTGGCGCATCCCTTGACGCACCGTTAGAGCAATTGCGCAATTTGATGGGTGAAGATGCGATCAGCGATGCGCGTCTGCGGGTTTGGCAAGAGGAGGCTTTGCTGGCGCGTATTCAAGATATCGGTATTTGTCTTGGCAAGGGTAGCCCAGAGAATCAAAAGCGCGGCATTGCGATAGAAACAGCCTTGACCAATGCCAAGCAGGCGTTGCAAACGCCGGGGCTTCTGAACCTAGACCATTTTGCTGCATTGACGAACGAGTTCTACAGTAGTGAGGGGGTCAATCGCAAAAATCGTAAAACCAAAAATCTGAGCGCGGCGATTGAAGCTTGGTTGGGTGCTGACAATGAATCGGCGTTTCATGATGAATGTAATGCGCTTGCCGAAACCCTTAAAATGTTTGAGCGTCGCAGTAAAGAGTCATCGGTATTGCGCTTGAATCAAGCCTTGTTTGTGGTTGGGCAAGCCTATGTGGAATGTTATCAAACGCTGAAATCAGAACAGCGCAGTTTGGATTTTGCTGATCTGGAATGGCAGGCCTATCAACTCTTGGCGAACGAAGAATTTGCTGCGTATTTACATGGTCGCTTGGATGCTAAATACAAGCATATTTTGCTCGATGAATTTCAAGATACCAATCCCTTGCAATGGAATATCATCAGCGCGTGGTTGGATGCGTATGGTGCGGATACGGCGAGACCGACCGTGTTTATTGTGGGTGATCCTAAGCAATCGATTTATCGTTTTCGCCGTGCCGATCCGCGCGTGTTTATCGCCGCACGGGATAGTTTGGCGCAGCAGGGCGCCGTGGTATTGCGCACCAATCAAACCCGCAGAAATGCGCCAGCCATTGTCGAGGTTTTAAATCAGGCGATGATAGGTAATGCCATCTACACCGCACAGACCACGGCAGCGAATAGCGAAGGTGAGGTCATACGCTTGCCTTTGATTTGCGCAGGTGAGCCGAGTGGCACGGAAGAGCAGGCTCCTGTACCTGCTTTTCCTTTGCGTGATCCTTTGAACACGCCCGCCATAGAGCAGGACGATCAACGGCGTTATCAAGAAGGGCAGCTAGTTGCCGAGCAGCTTTGGCAATTGCGTAAAGATGCGTCGAGCATTTTCGCTTGGTCGGATGTGATGCTCTTGGTCAGACGGCGCACGCATTTGGCGTCTTACGAAAAAGCCTTGCGCGAGGCGGGCATTCCCTTTGTGTCGAATCGTCGCGGTGGTTTATTGCAAACCTTAGAAATCGCGGATCTGATTGCCTTACTCAATTTCTTGATGACGCCGGGCGACAATCGCGCCTTGGCACATATTCTTAAATCGCCGATGTTTGCAGCCACCGATCAAGATTTGATTTTGCTCGCACAGCGTGAAGAAAATTCGTGGTGGAAACGTCTGTTAGCCATCGATAAAAGCTCGCTGCCACATTTGCAAAGAGCGGTCAATTTATTATCGAACTGGATGCAAGCGGCACACGATTTACCTGTGCACGATTTACTT
>CAYXJI010000246.1:0-5998 GCA_964465175.1 uncultured Burkholderiaceae bacterium
TCCAAATAATTTGTTGGATACATTAATCAAGCAATTGCATTTGAAAAATGATGCGGCTTTATCCAGAGCATTGGAAGTAGCCCCGCCCGTGATCAGCAAAATCCGCCATCGTCGCCTACCAGTTGGCGCTTCTTTGTTAATCCGTATGCACGAAATTAGTGATGTCAGCATCAAAGATTTACGTGCTTTAATGGGTGATCGCCGCGCCAAGTTCCGTATTAGCGACAAGCAATTCAAACCAAAAGATGCATAAATCAAAGGCTGATTTTCATGCCTAGCGATAGAAAAAAGTCGAAGTCTTGCATTTGCAGACTTCGATTTTTTCTTTAGTAAGGATGCCGCAATACTTAAAATGTTGTTTTAAAACAACATTATTCAATTTATTTAAGCAGGGAAAACACCTGTAGACAAATATCGGTCGCCGCGATCACAAACAATAAAAACGATGGTCGCATTTTCTACCGTTTCTGAAATCCGCAAAGCGACTTCGCAAGCTCCCGCTGCAGAAATACCGCAAAAAATACCCTCTTCCACGGCCAATCGTCTTGCCATCTGCTCTGCATTTGCTTGGCTAACCGACTCTACTACATCGATCTGAGCCTTGTTATATATCTTCGGCAAATAAGCCTCCGGCCATTTACGTATGCCTGGAATCTGTGAGCCGTCCTCGGGTTGTACGCCAATAATTTGTACGCTGGAATTTTGCTCTTTCAAAAAAGCCGATACCCCCATGATCGTACCCGTCGTTCCCATCGCACTCACGAAATGGCTCACTTGCCCTTTCGTATCACGCCAAATTTCGGGTCCCGTGCCTTCATAGTGCGCCAGAGGATTATCGGGATTAGCAAATTGATCCAAGATCACACCGCGACCTTCATTCTGCATTTGCTCCGCAAGATCACGCGCTGTTTCCATGCCGCCCGCCTGCGGTGTCAAAACAATCTGCGCACCGTAAGCCGCCATACTTTGGCGGCGCTCTACACTCAAATGCTCAGGCATCAGCAACACCATTTTATAGCCACGCATCGCAGCCGCCATTGCCAGTGCTATCCCAGTATTTCCGCTGGTCGCTTCTATCAAGGTGTCACCAGGTTTAATTTGCCCGCGCAACTCAGCACGCTTAATCATCGATAGCGCGGGTCTATCTTTCACCGAACCGGCTGGATTATTCCCTTCCAACTTGCCCAAAATAATATTATTCCGGCGTTGCGCTTCTGCACTGATTAGACGTTGCAAGCGAACCAAGGGCGTATTGCCTATGGTGTCTTCGATTGTTATATAACTCATAGTAATAAGGCGTAGTGAAAATACAAAATCATATTCTAATACGTGTTAGGACTTTCTGCTTGCCATGCCTACCTACAATCAATCCAAATCAATAAAAATGGGATAAATAAAGCAAATAAGCTATTTGGGTAAAAAAAATCCCCGCAAAAAGATTTGTGAGGATTTTATTTTCTTAGCAAGCAAACTTCAGACTATCACTTGGTCATCGTTTTTGCTGCAGCAGGATCGGCCTTTGAGCTGACTTTTGGTTTGACCTCAGTCTTCTTATCGGTCTTCGCATTGGCATTATTAGCAGCGGCAGCCTTCGCTTGTCCATTCACGGTTAATCCCGCATCCGACAATTTAATCGCGTTTTTTTCACCGATGCCTTTAACACGCGTCTCAAAGTCAGCCCAATCTTTAAAATTACCGCCTTTTGCACGTTCCGCCAAAATCGCTTTAGACTTTGCAGGCCCTATGCCTTTAACACCGTCCAAAGCTGCTTGATCAGCCTTGTTGACATCAACATCAGCAAATGCAAAATTCATGCTAGCAAACAACATGGCAAGCGCCATTATGATCTTCTTTAACATCGTAAGCTCCCAAAAAATGAATGAATAAAAGTAGTTAGTCAACCAATTCGCAACAACAAGTACAAATTTATCATTGCAAATATATACTACCTTTAAATTTATCAAAAAACTACATTTTTTGAAATAATTCTTCTCTGGTGACAGTCGCAGTTCCCAATTTTCCAACAACGATGCCGCCCGCTTGATTTGCGATCAAGACTGCTTCGTGCAAATTCTTACCCTCGGCCAACATCGCCGCCACGGTAGCAATCACAGTATCGCCCGCACCCGACACGTCAAATACCTCGCGCGCCATGGCGGGAACGTGCAGAGTTTCATCGTCACTAAATAGAGTCATACCTTCTTCAGAGCGGGTGAGCAATAAGGCGGCGATATCGAGTTCTTGACGTAATGCCTGCGCTTTTTTGCTTAAGTCGGCTTCGTCTTTCCAGCTACCTATGACCTGGCGCAACTCTGACTTATTCGGCGTCAATAAACTGGCGCCGCGATAAAGGGAATAGTCACTTCCTTTGGGATCAACTAAGACATACTTTCCCAACTGCTTAGCATGGGCGATCATGGTCGCGACATTGACCAAACTTCCCTTGGCGTAGTCGGATAAGACGATGACATCATGGTCGGCCACTAAACCGTTAAAACGCGATAACTTGTCCTGCAAAATTTGCTCAGTGGGCTTCTCTTCAAAATCGATGCGAATTAATTGTTGTTGCCGACCAATCACGCGTAATTTAATAATCGTTGAAATACTTGGATCGTGATTCAAATAACTGCAAATCCCAACCTCCTTGAGCAAACTCTCAACATTGCGCCCGGCTTCATCTTCACCAATCACGCCTAACAAGCTCGTTTCCACGCCCAAAGCAACCGCATTGCGCGCCACATTGGCAGCGCCGCCTAATCGCTCCTCACGACGTTCTACGCGCACGATAGGCACCGGCGCTTCGGGGGAAATCCGATTGACTTCGCCAAACCAATAGCGGTCAAGCATGACATCGCCTGCCACCAAAATACGTTTTTGAGTACTAATCGTCATATGTTTGATTTTCTCTACGCCTCTGTGTCTCTGTGTTGAGAGGTTTCTGCTTTTTATGCTTGACCCTATTTGCTCAATACCGCGCGGCCAATCGCATGGTATTCGATGCCGCTCGTTTTCATCAGCATAGGATCGTATAAATTACGCCCGTCAAAAATCACGGGCTGCTTTAGCGCGGCCTTGATTTGCATGACATCGGCCGCACGGAAAGATTTCCATTCTGTCACGATCACCAAGGCATCTGCCGCCGACAATGCGGCCTGTTGATCGGCGGCAAAGCTGATTTGCTGAAGTAACTCAGGAGCATCCGCAAAATCCAAGGCCAGCACGCGCTGTGCCTCTTCTATGGCGACGGGATCATAAGCAACGACAGTCGCACCAGCACGCAATAATTCTTGTATCAAGACGCGCGATGAAGCGGCACGCATATCGTCGGTATCCGGCTTAAACGCCAGTCCCCACAAAGCGAATTTCAAACCTTGTAAATTCTGGCCATATTTCGCGACAATTTTGCTACCTAAAACATGTTTCTGGTTTTCATTCACGTCTTCGACTGCTTGCAAGATTTTCAGCGCATGGCCATATTCTTGCGCGGTGCGCACCAAGGCTTGCACATCTTTTGGAAAACAAGAGCCGCCGTAACCACAACCCGCCATCAAAAAGCCTGAGCCTATGCGCGGATCAGAGCCAATACCGTGGCGTACAGCTTCAATATCGACGCCGACTTTATCGGCGAGATTGGCCAATTCATTCATAAACGAAATCCGCGTGGCAAGCATGGCGTTGGCCGCATATTTGGTGAATTCGGCCGAACGAACGTCCATCCAATAAATTGTATGTCCCGCAGTTTCAAAGCTGGCGTAAACCTCCCGCATGAGCGCTTGCGCACGCAGACCTTGCGCGTCATTGGCGTGACCAATGACCAAGCGATCTGGCTTCATAAAATCAGCAACCGCCGCGCCTTCTTTAAGGAACTCTGGATTGGACGTCACAGCAAATTCCAAGCTCGATTGACGTACGCGCAATTCATCTGCAATCGCGGCGCCAACCTTGTCCGCCGTACCGACAGGTACCGTCGATTTATCAACAATGACTTTAAAATTCGTCATGTACTTACCGATATTGCGCGCAGCGGCTACCACATATTGCAAATCTGCAGAGCCATCCTCATCCGGCGGCGTACCAACCGCAATAAATTGCACCTCACCGTGCGCCACACTAGCTGCCACATCCGTCGAAAACCGCAAACGCCCAGCAGCAACATTGCGGGCAACCACTAGATCCAAGCCTGGCTCATGAATAGGAATACCGCCTTCGTTCAGAATCGCAATCTTGCGTTCATCCACATCCAAGCAAAACACATCATGTCCAACTTCAGCCAAACACGCACCAGTGACCAAACCTACATAACCTGTACCAATAATTGTTATTTTCATTTTTCGAACAGTTCCATAAAAAATTCAGGAATATTTACTTAAAAATCCCTCAACACTCAATTCATCACATTCAATTCCTCGGTACGGCGTGGCGGGTAAGTTTCCCACTTGCTGCAACCTGGACATTGCCAATAAAATTGACGCGCTTTAAAGCCACAATGTGTGCATTGGTAGCGGGTAAATTTTTGCGCGTAGCCGCTCACCAAAGTTTTGACGATAGACAGCTCTGGTAAGACTTCAGGCGGCGCCACTAACATGCGCGCATCGAGCAGTTTGTCCAAGCCCAAAAGCGTCGGGGTGCGGCGCAATTCCTTACCCACCAATTGATTGGCCTCAGCCGCCGTTTCTAACTCTAGCGTTGCTTTAAACACGACCTCTAATAAGTCAATCGACGGCGTTTCTGCCATATACGATTTCAAAAGATTGAGGCCTTCGTGAGGTCGTTCTAATTTGCGGTAGCCATCCATTAAGCGTTGTGCCACTAAGGCCACGTGCGGCACGCTTTGTTGCTCGACTCGGCGCCATGCCAATACCGCTTGCTCCAGATCACCTTTCGCTAGATGAATATCACCCGTCAAAATCGCGGCGCGTACATTATGTCTATCCGTGGTAATGGCTTTTTCCAACATCGCCATTGCCGCCTCGGGATGCGTATGTACTAGCTCGTCTTGCGCGATCTCGCAGTAAAACTGAGCAATCTCTTTTTGTCGACCGCCGGCACCCGATTCTTGTAGTGCATGCGCCGCGTCAATCGCTCGCAACCATTCTTTTTCGCGCTGATAAATTTCTAGCAAAGCTTTGCGCGCAGGGATCGCATATTGGCCTGCGACCAATTGATTGAAGGTTTCCTCGGCTCGATCCAATAAGCCGGCCTTCAGATAGTCTTGACCTAGTTCAAACATGGCCTGCGTTTGCTGCTCTATCGGCAAATCAGGACGGGATAATAAATTTTGATGCACCCGAATTGCACGCTCAGTTTCGCCACGGCGACGGAATAAATTACCAAGTGCAAAATGTAGTTCTACGGTCTCAGGATTGAGTTTTAAAATTTCGATAAAGGCGTCAATGGCTTTATCAGGCTGTTCGTTGAGAAGAAAATTCAAGCCTTTAAAGTAGCCTTTCGGCAGACTACTCGATTCGGATATTAATTGACGGATATCGACGCGCGCGGCGATCCAGCCTAGACTAAAAAACAAGGGAATACCTAATAACCACCAGATTTCAAATTCCATAATTACGGGTCTCAATGGGTGGAATAAAATTGAAGATTAATGTGCGCAATGTCGCCTACAAGTTCGCATGTAAATTCACACACAAATTAAAATCGCACTAAAAAAATCGACGCTAACAAGCAAAGTTTATGAATGACGAATGACGTTAGGAATCGCATCCGGCGTTGGCGCTTGATTCGCAGCGGCTTGTTCGATTTGACGTTCTTTTTCGATTTCAGCAATGGTTTTTTTATGACGTGAAATATCGCGACGATGACGAAACACCATAGGTGCCATCGCTAGCAGGCAAAACGCGGCGCCTGCGACAAAAAAGCACAACAACAAAATCACCAAAGGCGCAGATTGTTGATAACCCCAGAAATATTCTAGCGTGACGATTTTATCGTTCTTCAAAGCAAATCCGAGGAAAGCGATGAAGACCAGTAGCCAAATAAATTT
>CAYXJI010000247.1:0-5991 GCA_964465175.1 uncultured Burkholderiaceae bacterium
CGCATTCCGTTGCCGGAGGGGAGTGTTCATACCATTCCATTAGGATTTGCGATGATGAGGTATGCACTTTTTGAGACAGTTTTGTTGCGAATGAGGCGTCAATAGCGAGCTATTGACAACGAAGAGCAGCAAAAATGGCCAAAAATGCGCCGTCAGCACACCAATAGCACCGCAGGTGCGCCACCGATTACGCTGCCACCAATTCATTCAAAGGCCAGCGTGGGCGCACATTGAAGCTGTAATTTTTCGTCGCTAGTTCAGGATTGTTTTTCAAACGCATCGCGCCAGCGAAAGCGATCATTGCGCCATTATCTGTGCAGAATTCTAATTCGGGGTAATACACTTGAAATCGTTTCTTAGGATTGGACGAATTGGCGGCAGCATTGAGTGCGGCACGCAATTGTTGATTGGCACCGACTCCGCCAGCAATCACTAGTCGTTTCAAACCTGTTTGTTTCATCGCGGTCAGGCATTTTGCGACCAATACATCAATAATCGCATCAACAAAACCTCTAGCAACATTGGCTTTATCGCTGTCGCTTAGTACCTGCGGATATTTTTTGACGGTCGTCAATACGGCGGTTTTTAAACCTGAGAAGCTGAAATTCAAATCTTTGGAGTGCAGCATAGGGCGTGGTAATTGATGTACGCTAGGGTCACCCAAAGTCGCTAGACGCGAGATCGCGGGGCCGCCCGGATAATCGAGCCCTAATAATTTAGCGGATTTATCAAAGGCTTCACCCGCCGCATCATCTAGGGTTTCACCTAAGAGTTCATAGCGACCGACACCATCGACACGCATTAATTGTGTATGTCCACCGGAGACCAGTAAAGCGATGAAGGGAAATTCTGGCGGCTGGCTTGCCAGTAGTGGTGAAAGCAAATGCCCTTCTAGATGATGTATGCCGATGATGGGTTTGTCTAAGGCTAAACCTAGGCCACAAGCAACCGAGGCACCGACTAAAAGTGCACCCGCCAAGCCCGGTCCTTGGGTATAGGCGATGGCATCAATCGCGTTTTTATCAATCTGGGCTTTATCTAAGGTTTCACGCAATAGCGGCATAGCGCGCCGTACGTGATCACGCGATGCCAGCTCAGGTACCACGCCGCCATATTCTTGATGCATGGCGATTTGTGAATGCAAGGCGTGCGACAGCAGGCCGTGATCGGTATCGTAGAGGGCGATACCGGTTTCATCGCAAGAGGATTCAATACCGAGAACGATCATGCTTTAACTTTTATTTAATTTGTAATAGGTGAGCAAATGACTTAGCGCTAAGCCAAGCGAGAGGGCGTCATTATAAGCGATTACCAAAGTAGCAAAAAATCAGATCCGTTTGCTCGTTTCCAGCCAGTTTAGTAAGGCGGCGCCAAATAGGGGTTTGCTCGCAAAGTAACCTTGCATGGCGTCGCAAGCTAAATCAATCAGGGTATCGCGCTCGGCCTGGGTTTCTATACCTTCGGCAATCACATGTAAATTTAAGCCATGTCCCATTTCGATAATGGTTTTCACCAGACGTTGGGTGGACGATAGCTGATCAATATTGATTACAAAACTACGGTCAATCTTTAACTCAGTGACGGGTAATTGCTGTAGATAAGCGAGTGAAGAGTGGCCTGTGCCGAAGTCGTCTATCGACAGACCAATGCCAGTATCACGCAATCGATGCAATAAAGGAATCGCGCTGCTAGGGTCTTCCATAATGCCGCTCTCGGTGAGCTCAAGCTTCAAGCGTTCGGGCGCGACTTGATGTTGCTGCAATAATTGTCGGACGCGATCTGGGAAGTGTTGATCGCGCAAATCAGTGGTGCTCACGTTAACGGCGATGCTGAGTTCAGGATAGCTGTCACGCCAGTTTGCCAAAGTTTGTACGGCTTGTTTCAACATCCATTCTGTGACATGACTGATGTAACCGGTGCGCTCGGCAAAGGGGACAAATTCTATCGGTGAGATGAAGCCGCGTTGGGGATGTTGCCAGCGTACTAGCGCTTCAAAACCATAACAATGCATGTCGCTTAAACGCACTTTGGGCTGCAGCCACATTTGTAATTCATGATTCACTACCGCTGAGCGTAAATCGGATAATAAGCTGAGATGGCTCAAGCGCGAGGCTTCTTGCGCGTCGGAATACCAGGCGCTGATTTGGGTATTGGCTTTTGCCGCGTACAGCGCGACTTCAGCATTGCGTATCAAACTATTCAGATCGCGCGTGTCGGCATTGGCTAAAGCGATACCATACACCATGTTGACATCGACGCTGTGGCTGGCGCAGACTATTGGCGTGCTTAAGTGATGATTCAGATGACTCATGATGTGCACCACGAGTTCACTCGCCGTTTGTGTGCCGGTGGATGAGCAGAGTAAGGCAAATTGCCCGCCAGAGAATTTTGCTAAATAACTGCTGCTATCAGGGTAGTCGCACAGCGCTTGTTGTAGTCGTTTACTGGTTTCGATGATGATGTTATCACCGACGCCAAAACCCAAGGTCTCATTGACGATTTTGAGTCGCGCCACGTCCATCAATAGCATGGCTTTGTTGGTGAGGTCGATTTGCGCGAAGGATTTGAGGAGTAACGTACGGTTCGGTAGGTGGCTTAATTGATCGTAGTACGCCAGTTGCTCGATCTCAGCTTCGCGGGTGGCGATGGCGTCGGACATCGTATTGAGGGCGATACCCACTTGCGCAATTTCGGTGGCACGTGTGAGCGCTACTTTGCTGTCGTAATTTCCATCAGCGATTTGGAGAGCGCTTCGCTCCAAATCATTGAGCGGACGCACCACGCTGCTTTGTGTGATGAACGCGAGTCCTAAACCACATAACACGGCAATCACAGAGATGATGATGACTTGTAATTTGAGTTGATCCAGGTCTCGTTTCTCTTCTTGTTGACGCTGCTGGATGTTACGTTTTTCTAGATCAAGTAGTGCCGCGCTTTCGGTTAAGAAGGCCTGACGCGCAGGCGCGACCTGTTCTTCGAATACCTTCTTAGCTGCATCGGGATTATCGAGTTCTATTTCGTCAAATAGATTGAGGTAAGACTGGCGGAATTCTTGATGGGTAGTAGCGACCCGCTCTAGACAGGCCAGTTCGATTTCGTCTTTAGATGAATTGGTTAGGCTTAGTATTAATTCATCGATGTGTTTTTTCTTGGCATCGACTGCGTCGTAAGCTGGTTTTCGCTTGTCTTGGGTGGCGCTGAAAATCAAGACCAGCGCGCTGGTTGAGCCTTCGATATCCAAAGCCAGACTCTGTACCTGTAATAATTTTTGCAAATCTTCTCGGGCGAATTGTTGACTGCGTTGCGTCACGTGCTGTACCTGCGCAACGGTTTTGATGACAACCAATACGAACAGGCAAAGTATCAAGAGGTAGCTGAGCGCTAAACGATAGCTGATCCTGCGCGGCAGGATGCGTTCGATGGCAATATGGTACGCGTCGTTCATAAGTTTCCAAAGTGTGGTGCGAGCGGCTCAGTGAAAAGTGACTGATAGCCTAAACATAATCTTAGTCCTTTTTTTTAATTTAGCGAAATCCAAGAACAAACTAAGAACGGCGGCGCGACAAAGTCGCAAATTTGCCCACGTTTTTGTCCACGTTTAAGCCAAGTTGCGAGGAAGTTTGACTTTATTCTCTGGCGATCGGCTAAAATGAAATTCTTCAATTGATTACTGCTGGGAGTCTGACTATGTTTTTAGATCACGCCAAAATCTCTGCCACCCATAGTGAAACCGAACCAGATCGCATCGAACGATTAAATCGTGTTTATGGATACGCCATCGCTTTGGCAGATGCCGATGGCAACACCGAATGCATTACTAAGCTGGCCAAAATCCATGATCATAAAGGCACGCTGATGGTGATCTGGCATGCAGCGCCTACCGAATTTGAACGTATCTATTTTGTGAAAGCTTGGAAGAGCAAGATAGGCGATGAATCTACGGCCGTGGAGCATGCATTGATGTTGGCGGAGGCAGAGACCTTAGACGAAGAATAATCCTAGCTTCCTTCATGGCATTGCCAGTACTTTAAGGATATGTGTTGTAAAAAAGGCTGCGCCATTTTGGACGCAGCCTTTTTTGTTGTGCCGTCGGGCGCTGAGTCGCGCTCAGTTTTATTTCAAATTTTCAATCAATTCTGCCACACCTGTCCAGCCAATTTCGATGCCGATGCACAGTAATATAAATGCTGACAAACGCATCAAGACTGTCGCGCCGACTTCTCCTAAGAAGCTCTCCAAGTTACGAGCAAAGCGGTAGGATAAATAAATCGCAAAGCTGGTCAATAGAACCCCTATCGTTGCAGCCAAACCGGTGATCAACCAATCGACCGGTTTGGCAGGTAATTGCGCACCCAAAGTGATGGAAGTGGCAATCGCACCGGGGCCGACCGTGAGCGGAAAACTAAACGGGAAAAAACTGTGCTTGCGCAATTCTTCCTTAGTCCATTTGTCTGCTGATGCAGCGACCGAGGTGCGTAATTTATCCTGTCCCTGATCGTTCAATAATTTCCAGCCTGCCATACCCACGACGATACCACCCGCAACGCGAACGATAGGCAAAGAAATGCCAAAAAAATCGAGTACATAAGAGCCAACAAAGACCGCCCCCATGAGCAAGAAAAAACAATTAAAAGCAATTCGCTTCGCCAAACGATTCGCCATGACCTGATCCATAGGACCGGTCATAGACAAGAAGATAGGCGCGACGGCAATGGGATTAAGTATCGGCAATAAAGTGACCGGTACCACGACGAGGGCTTTGATGAACACGGTGAGCGCGATACTCATTTTGCCTCCTGACATAATTGAATATTGTGATTATGCAACATTTAATTCATCCGGTCACAAACTAAATGACAGATGTCACAAAACAGACATCTAACCGTCACAATCTTGAAGTATTCGCTCTCTATTCTGCTCAATAGATGTACATAAATTGAATAAAGGAGAAGCTAAATGAGAGTGTTGACCCTACCTGGAGATGCTAATCCCAGTTTTTCGAAATTGAGCCTCAGCCTCGCTAGCAGTAAAAAAGAAGTCAAAGAAGTACAGCGTCTGCGTTATAAGGTGTTTATCGAGACCATGGGATTGTCGTCCTTGGCGAACGATGATTGTCTGGATAAAGATGAGTTTGATGACCATTGCGATCACTTGATCGTGCGTGATACCAAGACTTTGAAAGTGGTTGGTACCTATCGTGTTTTGAGTCCAAACGCCGCGCGCCAAATTGGGCGGTATTACTCCGAAGGCGAATTCGATTTATCGCGCTTGCAGAATATTCGCGGCAGTATCGCCGAAGCAGGGCGTGCTTGTATCCATCCTGATTATCGCAGTGGCGCGGTAATTATGTTGTTGTGGGCGGGACTTGCCGCTTTTATGCGACGTGAACGCTGCGAATTTTTGATCGGTTGTGCCAGCATCAGTTTGGCCGATGGCGGGCACAATGCGGCGGCGATCTATCGCAATTTTAATGAGCAAGATTTTGCCCCGCTCGATTATCGCGTGACACCGCATTTACCTTTTCCTTTAGAAAACATGGATGAAGGCCATGAAGCGCGTATCCCGCCATTGCTACGAGGCTATTTGCGCGCAGGTGCTTGGATATGCGGTGAGCCGGCTTGGGATCCAGATTTTCATAGCGCAGATTTGTTTGTGATGTTACCGCTAGCGAATCTCGATAATCGGTATGCCAAGCATTACGGTACGGAAGGAGCCTAATGAAACCCGCAGATCAATTTCTAGAAGCGACTACTTCAAAAGTAGTTAAAACCCCGAAGAAAGAGGTACGACGTTTTCGGACTATCTGGATCTCTGATCTGCATCTTGGTACCTCAGGATGCCAGGCAAAACGTCTGCTAGAATTTTTGAAAGCAACTGATTCTAATAGCATGAAGTTTGAGTTTTTGTAAAGTAAGTAATTAGTCAAACTTTTGAAATTTTCAAGTTCAATTTTTTGGGGTTTTGGGGTTTTGGGGTTTTGGGGTTTTGGGG
>CAYXJI010000248.1:0-5988 GCA_964465175.1 uncultured Burkholderiaceae bacterium
AGCGTTACCTACAAAGAATTAGTGCAATACTATGTCACCGACTGGGACTATCTGATGGCGCGTGCCGAAGTGAATGGTCTGTTAGTGACCGTCGACGCGGGCAAAGTCAGTGTTAAAGCGCCTGTCGGGAGTGCTAGCCCTATCTTGACCATCACTTATGGCGTCGACTTATTCGAATTTCAAGCAGAAATGGATGCGCGTTGGCAACTCAATAGCGTCACCGCAACTAGCTGGGATTTGGCGACTTTACAAGTGATACAGCAGACCGCAGCACCCGCCTCTTTAACAGGACAAGGTGATATGGACGCCAAGACCCTCGCCGCCATTTTGGGCGTAAGTGATTTTGGCTTGCAAACTGCCGCACCGCTCGATAGCGCGACACTCACTGCATGGACCAAAGCCCAGCAAACTAAATCTGCTCTGGCACGCATCAAAGGCCGTATGCAATTCCAAGGACATGCCGCCGTCAAACCAGGCGTAGTGCTGGAGGTCAAACATGTCGGCACACACTTTAACGGCAATGTGATTGCCAACAATGTCAACCATAGAATCGCCGAAGGCAATTGGATCACCGAGGTGGAATTCGGTATGCCGACTTACTGGTTCACCGAGGATTATCAAATACAAGCACCAGAAGCAGCCGGTTGGACCGCAGGTATCGGTGGCCTACATGTTGGCATCGTCTTGAAACTAGATGCCGATCCCGAAGGTCAGTACAAGATTCAAGTATCGATGCCATTGATGAACGCGGCACCCGCTGGGGTTTGGGCGCGCTTCGCCAGCTTCTATGGTTCATCCGGCTTTGGTGCTTTTATCATTCCAGAGATCGGTGACGAAGTCGTATTAGGATTTTTTAATAACGATCCCTCTTGCCCCGTCATTTTAGGCAGCTTGTATAGCAGTAAACATGTTCCGCCTTACCAGCTAACAGCAGAAAACAATTATAAAGCCCTGGTCACGCGTAGCAAACTCAAAATGGAATTTGATGACGAGAAAAAAGTCATCACCTTCATCACGCCAGCGAATAACAAAGTGGTGATTAGTGACGATACCAAGTCGATTTTACTACTCGACGAAAACAACAACAAAGTCGAGTTAAGCCCCACTGGCATCTTGCTCGACAGTCCCAAAGACATCACGATCAAGGCAGCCGGCAAGGTCGCCATCTCGGCAGTACAAAACGTCGAGATCGCAGCCCAAATGGATGTCAAGGCCACGGGCTTAAACATCAGCCACGCGGCGAACATTGGATTTACCGCGAAAGGTGCGGCGACCGCTGAACTCTCTGCTACAGGTCAGACTACGGTGAAAGGTGCCATGGTGATGATTAACTAATGCCTGTTGAAGTTCGGACGTACGTTCAAAAAAATTTAAGCTTAAACCCAATTAAATCAATGGAGCCTTAGCAATTTTATGCCACCTGCATCGCGCATCACTGATATGCACACTTGTCCTATGGTCACACCTGGCTTGCCGCCGATTCCCCATGTCGGCGGTCCTATTTGTGGCCCCTGTGTCCCCAATGTTTTAATTGGTGGCCTACCCGCCGCCGTGGTCGGTGATATGTGTGTTTGTGTGGGGCCACCCGATAGTATCGTCAAAGGTTCGGCCACGGTATTGATCAGCGGCCGCCCTGCTGCGCGTATGGGTGACACCACCGCGCATGGTGGCAGCATTGTCCTAGGTCTCCCGACGGTGATGATCGGTGGCTAGGTGAGGTATTCAATGCATCCCCCGAGTTCATTCTTAACATCAGAGAAAACACCTAATGGACAATGATCTTTCTTTTCTTGGTACTGGTTGGCACTTTCCTCCCGAGTTTAGTCGGCGTGGGCAAGTTAGCATGGTCAGTGCAGAGGAAGATATTCGTCAAAGTCTTTTGATTTTGCTCGGCACAACACCCGGCGAACGCGTAATGCAACCGACTTTTGGTTGCGGGCTAAAGTCACAGGTCTATGAAAACATCAATGAAAGCACCATCACGATTTTAAAAGACTTGATTAAACGCGCCATTTTGTTTTTTGAGCCGCGCGTCATATTACACAGCATAGAGATCGATCAAAGTAGTTCTTACGAAGGTTATCTACGCATTCACCTCCACTACAGCATCATCAGTACCAATACGCGGCACAACATCGTATATCCCTTCTATTTCCGCGAGGGCACCGATGTCAATTTTTAATCATGCAAATCATGCAAATCAAGCATCGAGGCGTCCATGTTTTCTCGCCTGACGATCAGTGATGGACGCAGTCAAGCGCAACGACAGCAAGTAGCATTGCGCGGTGACTATTTTCATTTGAACGAAATGCGCTTCGAGCAGCTCTTAGCGCTGGCCAGCGACTACGCGAGGATGGTTCGTTTTTACCACCTCGATTTGAATGTGGATGGTGACTGGCATGGCTACTTTCATGCTGATGAAACCGTACTATTAGCTTGTATCTTGGTGATTGATGTTGATCAACTCAATCATCAATTTGAACAAAGGCTGACACGTGAACCACACTATTCGCGTTGGATTTCAGCCGATTTGACGCATCGCTTCGACAGCAGCAATCATGCCAAGCTAGACTCCCCATTACTATTGATGGGCTTACTCAATTATTGGCTGGATTCGACACGTGCAATGCCAGGCCAAGCTGGCCAAGAATTAAAACAACTACTAGAAAGTATTGTTCGTGGACTGAGTGTCGAAATCGAGGAATTTCTTAAAATCAACGAAGACAGTGAGAATTTTTTACAAGAAGGATTTGTTTCTACACGCTTTCGTGAGCTTTGTGCCTGGCCGACTCAAGTGACACGCGTATCACTTGAGCAGACTACCGCACTAGGTAAATTACGCCATAATTTTCAAGCCTTTGCACAAGCCATACGGATGGCGCAAAACGGCGCACGCCGTCTCTTGCCAGGCTCTCTGGTCAGTGGAGAACACGATCCGGCCGTCAGCCTATTAATCACATTCATTCAATTATTCCAAAAATTACAGCTACGTCTCAATCGCTTCGGCGAAAAACATCTAGATTTTTATTATCACCGTGTCTTACGGATGCAGCAGCAGAAACAACAAGAGGATAGCGCCTACTTGGTCATACGGCCAACACCTGGCACACGCCAAATCGTGATCGAAGCGGGTGATCCGTTCATCGCAGGCGTTGATGCACAACAACAGGAAATTTTATATTGTGCAACTGAAGACAAAGTTTTAAACGATGCCCAAGTGGTGGCGATTCACACTTTGTATTTTGAAAAAAAACGTCATAAAAATGGCGAACTACAGGCACGAACTTGTCACCTAAAAAATATTGATTTGCTGACTGACGGCAGTGACGAAAGGGAGCACGAAAAATTACCACAGCATCCCCTTATGGGCGCCCCGAAACCGAATGAAAAAATTCTTGCCACCCAAGACGCACGCTTCGGATTTTCAATCGCTAGTAAGGCGCTCTTTTTGAAGGAGGGTGAGCGACACGTGCGTGTCTTAATACAATATCGCAGCGCACCCGAAAATACTATAGAAGCCTGCCTAGAACGGCTCGCTTCCACATTAATGCCAAAAACAGAGAAACAAAACGAATCGAATATCGCGGCCTATATGAGCGACGCATTCGTCAAGCTCATGCGAGGCATGTTTCGCATCAGTCTCACTAGCAAAGAGGGCTGGTATCACGTAGAGGAATATCGTCCTGAATACAAGGGGTTGAACGCGCTCATCCCCAACGATTGTTTGTCTATCGAATTCAGCTTACCCTCCAGCGCAGCCCCCATTGTGGCGCACCAAGTCGAGCTACACGGCAATGACTGCGCGTCCTTACTGCCCCTGCTACGTTTTGAGATGACGCAAAATGAATTTAGTTACCCCTACGACTTTCTTAAAAACTGGCTCTTGCATGACATTCAGATTGAGGTCACGGTAAAAGCCTGTCGCCAACTCTTACTGCACAATCAAATCGGCCAGCTCAGCGCGCTAGCTCCCTTTGCGCCATTTGGCCCCTTACCTAGTGTGGGTTCCTATCTGATCGTCGGCTGTGAAGAACTTTTGTGTAAAAATTTAACTGACGTCGAACTGGAAATCGAATGGGGCGGACTACCAAATCATTTGGGCGGATTACCAGGACATTATCGGGCGTATCAAGAACCGCTCAAAAGTAGTGCGATAGTCGGTGATAGCGCGGTACTGGTGGATGGCAAATGGATTAAATCGAATCACCCTCTGCCACTTTTTGAATATGTCGTCGAAAGTGACGGCAGCCTAAGCAATCAAGTGGGTACGCATAGTGTTTGGTCATACCGCACGGCGGTGCCATTCCATAAGGCAGACGACGGTCATCTTAAGCAAAAATCGAGAGCCGAATTTTCCTACACGCCATCGACTACCAATGGTCTGTTCAAAATGACATTAGTAGGTCCTGCAGGCGCCTTTGGTCATCAAGAATACCCCACCTTACTCTCGCAAATTTTGACCCATAACGCGCGACAAAAAAAGGCTTTCTTAATGAAGGACTTACCCAATCCGCCTTACACGCCACAAATCAATAGTATTTTCCTCAATTATCGTGCGCGTACTGTCATTAATTTCGACCAAGGATTAAATCTTGACCAAGGTCTGGATCAAGAAAAATTAATCCACTTACACCCTTTGGGTAGCGAAACCATCGTTCCAATTAATTTCAAAAACATTCCACAAATACCGCAATACGATGCTTCGGGAAATTTGTTTATTGGCCTCAAAGCGCAGCATTTGCAAGGCGCACTCTCTTTGTATTTTTACTTGCGAGAAGACTCTTTACCGATGACCAAGATTCACAACCCGGGCCTCAGTTGGTGGTATCTCGCGAGCAATCGCTGGAAACGTTTATCTGCCGCACAAATTCTCGACGACAGTACTTTCGGTTTTATGACCAGCGGCATAGTACAACTCAATTTACCTAATGACTTAAACACCAATAACAGCATTTTGCCAGCGGGTATATTTTGGCTACGGGTATCGGCAGAGCAAGGTATGGAAAGATTTTGCAGTATGTATTCGATTTACGCCCAAGCCATACAGGTGCGCTGGGCTGCTGACCAAGGGCAAAAACCGAATGCCAATTTACCCGCCATGCACATTAATAAAAGCAAGCGCAATATCCCTGGCATCGCCAGCGTTCTGCAAATTCGCCGCTCTTTTGATGGGAAACTAGCAGAAAATGCACTGCAGTTTCGCACCCGCGCAAGCGAGCGTCTGCGCCACAAAAATCGCGCGCTGACGACATCTGATTACGAAATGCTGATACTGGAACGTTTTCCAGAAATCTACAAAGTGAAGTGTTTCGCCAATCTGTGCACAGCGCAAGAAAGTAAAAAACGCATACGTCCCGGCCATATTCTCATCATTCCACTACCTGCCTTGCATCGCGGCGGCCACTTGAATCAAAAGCCGACATTGAGTGGGCATTTGATACATGAAGTCGAGCAATATGTGCGCGAACTGGCGCCACCTTGTGCCACCATCAGCGTAGAAAATCCCGTGTACGAAGAAGTACAAGTGCGCTGTCACATCAAACTCAAACCTGGCCTACAGGGTGGATGGTATAGCGAACAAATTAATCAAGCATTATGCGATTTTTTGTCGCCTTGGAATATACGCGGACAAAACCGTCACTTTGGTTGGAATATCCGTCAACACGACATCATCGCCTATCTGTTAGACATCGATTTTATTGAGGAAATCAGCGGCGTTTCTTTGCTGCAGATTTCTCCCGTAGGAAACGACAGCGACTTAATGTTTGCCATGACTGACAACGCGCGTAGCAAAGACGAATCGAAAGATATGCACCCCGCTTATCCTTGGAGTATTGCTGTCCCAATGAATCAACATTGGATCGTCGTCCAAGATCGCTATAAGACCGAAAAAGACAAACATATCGGTATCGCCGAATTAAAAATCGGCTCCACGTTCATTATCGCCCAAGAGAAACGCCATGACAAAACGCACCCGAATCAAACTCA
>CAYXJI010000249.1:0-4034 GCA_964465175.1 uncultured Burkholderiaceae bacterium
AGGCAAAGCTTTTGCTGAAGCAGGACAAGAAGAAAAAATGGCAAATCTATTGAATTTGCTAGGGAGACGTCGTCAAGACGGTGACAAACAAATTATCGCTTTAGAATATAAGTGAGTTTAATGGTATGAAACACAAAATGAAAACATCGACCCAGCTTGGCCAATTCAGTAGTTCGTCACTCAGCAATTTAGGTGTTGCGCAAAAAACTGGCGACCTAAAAATGGGATCACAGAAAAATGCACCAAGAACATGGCAACGTAGCTTGATCGGAAGCCTTATTTTTGCGTGCTTGAGCCTAAGTGTCATGCTGCCTTCGCCCACTGTGTTGGCGCAGAACCAGAACAAAGATGCGGCCGGTTTGAATTTTGTGAATGCCGATATTGAGTCTGTGATTAAGGCGGTTGGGCATTACACGGGAACCACATTCGTGATCGATCCGCGCGTCAAAGGGCAACTCACTTTGGTCGCTGAAAAGCCCTTGACGAAAGATCAGGCGTTTAAGTTATTGACTTCGAATTTGCGCATGCAGGGTTTTGCCGTGGTGACGTCGGATGGCTTTTCTAAAGTGGTACCAGAGACAGACGCCAAGTTACAAGGAGGTCCAACGCAAGTGAAAAGCGTGAAGGGCGATCAAATCGTCACGCAAGTCTTTCGCATTAATTACGAACAAGCGAATAATATCGTCACCGCTCTGCGCCCCCTGATTTCGCCGAATAATGTGATTAACGTGAGCCCTGGGAATAACTCTATCGTGATCACCGACTATTCAGACAATATGCGCAGAATGGCCGAAGTGATTGCCTTATTGGATGTGCCAGCGAATCCTGATTTGGAGATTATTCCTATTAAACATGCGATTGCGAGTGATGTCGCGGCCTTAGTGTCGCGTTTGTCGGAAAGTAATGCCTCGGCGGATTCTGGACGTACCATCATTCTCGCCGATGCGCGTACCAATTCCGTTTTGATCAAAGCGCCGACCGTGGCGCGTGGTAATTTGGTGAAAACTTTAGTGGCAAGTTTAGATAAGCCAACCGAGTTACCCGGTAATGTCCATGTGGTCTATTTAAAAAATGCAGAGGCCGTGAAGCTGGCGCAGACGCTACGTTCCATCCTGAGTGGAGATAGTTCCTTGCCTAGTAATTCGAGTAGCGGATTGTCAGGTGGTGGCGCTAGTTCTGGTTTGGGTTTGGGTTCTAATGCCGGTGGTGGGCAAGCTGTTGGCGGCGCGAGTTTATCTTCGGGTAGTAGTTTAAGTTTGCCGGTGAGCTCTTCCAGTAGTTCGCAGGGACAGTCAGGCGGTAGTGGTGGATTTATTCAAGCGGATGCTGCGACGAATACTTTGATTATTACGGCGAGTGAAGCGGTTTACCGTAATTTGCGCAGTGTCATTGATCAACTCGATGCCCGTCGCGCGCAAGTGTATATAGAGTCCTTGATTGTTGAAGTTTCTGCCGATAAAGGGAATGAATTTGGTGTGCAGTGGATGGCTGCTACGGGTGATAAAAATAGTGATTATCGTGTCGGTGCAGCGACGTCGTTTGATACGACAGGCAAAAATAATTTATTAAATCTCGCTGCTGGTAATCTGACGAAAGTAGGCTCAGCGCTACCTGGCGGTGGTTTGACCGTAGGCTTGTTTCGTCAAATTAATGGACAAATAGGCTTGGGTGCGTTGGCGCATGCCTTGGCGAGCGATGGTAGCTCGAATATTTTGTCGATACCCAATTTGGTAACACTGGACAATGAGGAAGCGAAAATTGTCGTTGGTCAGAATGTGCCATTCATCACCGGACAGTTTACTGGGCCATCTTCGGGCGCAAACACAAATCCCTTTCAGACCATAGATCGTAAAGAAGTTGGTATTAAGTTGACCGTGAAGCCGCAAATCTCCGAAGGAGGCACTGTAAAACTGGCGATTGTTCAAGAGGTTTCTAACGTTGATAGTACGTCTAATCCTGCCGGAATTATTACCAATGTCCGCTCCTTATCTACGAATGTATTGGCCGAAGATGGTCAAATTATTGCATTAGGTGGATTGATCGGCGACGACACCAAAGAGGGGGTCGAAAAGGTGACTTTCCTTGGCGATCTTCCTATTATCGGTAATCTGTTTAAGTACAAAAAACAAGATCGTAAAAAAACAAATTTGATGGTGTTCTTGCGCCCGACGGTGATTCGCAATGCTGAGCAAAGTAATAGCGTTTCCTTGGATCGCTACGATTATTTGCGCACCCAATATTTGCGTGGCATGGAAGGCGAAAAAGATCAGCCTTTGTTACGAATGGAAAAAGGTAAATTGTTAGTGCCGAATAGCCCAGAGGCGATGACCAGCGCGAAACCTGAAAAAGAAGGCAAGTAAATCGTATGTCAGAAAACCGATTATTACCCTTTGCCTTTGCCCGAGATTTTTCGATTTTAGCGAATCGTCGGGATGATTTGGAAGGTGCGCCCGTTGAATTAAAAGTCTCGACGCAGTCCAAGCAAAGTGCGGTATTGGAAGCAGGGCGGCGCTTTGGTCGTGTGCAATTGCAGGTCTTGCCACACCAAGAATTATTACTCGAAATCGCGCGTGCTTACGCCGGCTCTGGTGGCGATGCTGCCGATGTGGTGGGTGAGGTTGAGTCGGATATGGACTTGGCCAAGCTAATGCAAGACATGCCCGCGATTGAAGATTTGATAGAGTCGGCAGATGATGCACCTGTGATTCGCATGATTAATGCTTTACTGACGCAGGCTTTGCGCGAAGGTGCTTCGGATATTCATATCGAGCCATTTGAACAAATCTCCGTGGTGCGTTTCCGCGTCGATGGCGCTTTGCGCGATGTGATACGGCCTAAGAAAGCGATTCACGCGTCTTTGGTCTCCCGTATCAAAATTATGGCGCAGTTAGATATTGCGGAAAAACGTTTGCCGCAAGATGGCCGGATTACGCTGCGGATTGGCGGCAAACCCGTTGACGTTCGCGTGTCTACATTGCCGACCGGACATGGTGAGCGTGCGGTATTGCGTTTGCTGGATAAGGAGGCAGGCAAGCTGGATTTGACACATCTCGGTATGAGCACTGAAGTGCTGACACAATTTGATCACCTGATTGCGCAGCCTCACGGCATCGTGTTGGTGACGGGGCCAACAGGATCGGGTAAAACCACGACCCTGTATGCAGCGCTCTCGCGCGTGAATGCCGGAACGACCAATATTTTGACCGTCGAAGATCCGATTGAATATGAATTGGCGGGTATAGGACAAACGCAAGTTAATGCCAAGATAGATATGACGTTTGCGAAAGCCTTGCGCGCGATTTTGCGTCAAGATCCTGACGTTATCATGATTGGTGAAATTCGTGATTTGGAAACCGCGCAGATTGCGGTGCAAGCGTCTTTGACTGGACATTTGGTGTTGGCGACTTTACATACCAATGATGCTGCCGCTGCGGTAACGCGATTGTTGGACATGGGTATCGAGCCTTTCTTATTGTCGTCTTCCTTATTAGGCGTAGTCGCGCAACGCTTGGTGCGTAAATTGTGCAAGCATTGTAAGGTGCACGACGCTGGCGTGTGGAAGTCGGTAGGTTGTGAACATTGTGGACATACTGGCTACCAAGGACGGGTCGGTGTGTATGAGCTGCTGTTGACGACCGAGGCGATTTCCGCGCAGATTCACCATCAAGCTTCTGAAGCCGAGATCCGTTTGGCGGCGCAAGGTGATGGTATGAAAATTATGCGAGAAGACGGACAGCGTTGGTTGGATGCCGGTGTGACGACGCGTGAAGAATTGTTGCGCGTCACGAAGGAATAGCGCGCATCCTGATCAGAAGATACGAAAACTTACAAGAGAGAGTATAGCAAGGTGCCAGCATTTCGTTATGAAGCCATAGATCAACTAGGTGGGAACAAAAAAGGTGTACTCACCGCAGATAGTGCTCGTGCCGCGCGCTCTGATTTGCGCAATCAACACTTGGTTCCTGTTTCGGTAGAATTGATCACGACGCAGACCGGTGGCGCCAAAAAGTCCCGTGCTTTTTTTAGCGAGCATT
>CAYXJI010000249.1:4044-5964 GCA_964465175.1 uncultured Burkholderiaceae bacterium
TTGACCACGGTTGAGCTGGCCTTGTTCACGCGCCAGCTAGCGAGCTTGTTGGAAGCAGGTTTGCCATTGGAGCAGGCATTTTCTGCTTTGTTGGAACAAGCAGAACGCGTGTATATCCGCGATTTAATTGCCTCGGTTCGCTCCGAAATTTTGGCGGGTTCTTCTTTGTCGGATGCTTTAAAACAGCATCAACATGATGTTACGGATATCTATTGTGCACTGGTTGCCTCAGGCGAACAGATAGGGCAGTTGTCGCGTGTCTTATCACGTCTGGCAGATTATATTGAGCGGCGCAATGCCTTGACGCAAAAAGTCAAATTGGCATTTACTTATCCGGCTATCGTGACCGTGGTAGCGTTTGCGATTGTGATTTTTTTACTTACTTATGTAGTGCCGCAAATCGTTTCTGTCTTCGCCAACACCAAACAAAAATTACCGATTCTGACAGTGATCATGTTGGCGATTTCTGACTTTGTACGCGCCTATGGTTGGATGCTTGCGGTGGTGATCGTGGCCTTGATATTCGCATGGCGCAAGGCGCTGCAAAATCCGCAAGTGAAGATGCGTTGGCATACTTGGTTATTAGATGCGCCGATGTATGGTAAGTTTGAGCGTAGCCTTAATACTGCACGTTTTTCCAGTACCTTGTCGATCACGACGGGTTCGGGTGTCCCGATTTTAAAAGCGCTGCAAACTAGTCGCGAGACGCTGTCGAATGTTGCCATGCGAGCCCAGGTAGAAGAGGCAACGAATAGCGTACGGGAAGGTGTGAGCTTGGCGAGAGCGCTGTCGGCCAATAAACATTTTCCACCGATGTTGATTCACATGATACGCGCCGGTGAAGTGACCGGTGAATTGCCTGCCATGCTGGAACGCGCATCGTCGGCGCAAGAGCAAGATTTAGAACGTCGTGCATTGACTATCGCTGGCATGTTAGAACCATTGCTAATTCTTGCGATGGGCGTTGTGGTGCTATTGATCGTTTTGGCGGTGTTGATGCCTATTATTGAAATTAATCAATTAGTTCGATGATGGCGTTCGGCTGCAATGTTCGTAGGTTTGTGAACAAGCAAAATAAAATAAATAAATACAAAAATGAGTGAGATATGAAGCGTCTACCTGCCTTGATGAATGTGATTTCTTTTGCGCTGCTTTGTGCGGTTCTTAGTTACTGGGGGTTGCAGATTTTTAAACCTAAAATTCGTCCCATAGCGGCGCCCGTAATGACGGCGAGCTATGAGCCGGCTGTCGGTCAATGGGGCAGTTTGTTTGGGCAATCGGCAGTGGCACAAGCGGCGCCGAGTAATTATCAATTGAAAGGCTTGATCGTCGCGCCACGTGCTAAAGATAGTGCGGCGATTGTAACCGTCGATGGAAAACCAACAATGACAATCGGCATCGGCAAAGAACTGTCAGGTGGTGTCGTGCTGACCGAGGTGCATGCCGACTATATTATGGTCACTGAATCGGGTATTAGTCGTCGTATTGATTTGCCGCCAGTTCCGGCGCACACAGGAATTGTTGAAGTTGCCCCTAATTTTGCACCGATGCCTACGCCTGCACCAATGCCCGCACCCATGCCTATGCCAGCGCCGAAATCAGTAGCACCGCTACACCATTAATTGGCGCTCAATGTCGTATCGTAAGAGACTTTATTTTCATGGTACTCCCACTTTATTTTGAACAGGCCTTAGGTCTTGCACATACTAGTTGGCGAGATATTTTGCGCGATGCCCTGGTGCAGATGCAGCATCGCTCACCAGGCTATTTAGACGAATTGGCGGAAGCGGAATTTTTGCCAGATCAGCAGCGAATTTTTGCTGCATTTTCTGTGCCCTTATCGCGAATTCGTTTTGTTTTGGTCGGTGAAGGTCCCTACCCGCGTTCACTTAGCGCCAACGGTTATTGTTTTATGGATGG
>CAYXJI010000250.1:0-1920 GCA_964465175.1 uncultured Burkholderiaceae bacterium
CGCTTGAGTTGGACGTTGAAGCAAATGCAGCTTTACAAAATTACTGTACGACTGCTTTGACACTAGCACCACTGACTGTGGCATAGGCATTCACCAACAAGTAGTAAGTACCGGCTGCTGGCGCACTGAACGTGATCGTTTCAGTGTTCGTGCCGCCATCAGATTTTTTCGTGTAGCTAGTAGTCGTTGGTGCAGTGGTCATGCGAGCATACAGATCACCATCACCAGTACCGCCAGACAAAGTGAATTTCAAACTCGTTTTGCCAGCAGGCACTGTGATGTTGTAGACCTTGGATGCATTGGTCGCCAACGCAACACTTTGTGCTACACCACTCACCAATACATTACCTGATGGAGGCGTAGTACCTGTTTGATAGCTAGCGACAATTGACGCACCACTCACAGCTGCGTAAGCATTCGCCAACAAGTAGTAAGTACCTGCTGTTGGTGCTGCGATGGTGATCGTTTCTGCATTGGTAGAGCCATCTGATTTAGCCAAATAAGATGTGGTCGTTGGAGCTGAGCCTAGTTTGGTGTACAAGTCACCATCGCCTGTGCCACCAGACATTTTGAATGTCAAATTCGTCGCACCAGTTGGTACCACGAAGGTGTAGGCAGCACTTTGACCAGTTGCCGCTGCAAAAGTTTTAGCGACATCTTTAGTCAATACGCCACCAGTTGGCGGAGGTGTAGTGCCGCCGCAGCCACCTGTCACACCGACAGAAGCAAATGCTGCAGTCACATCCGCTACCGCATAGTTACGGTTAATCGCAGCTTTTTCTACACCGCAAGCACCTTGATTAAAGGTGCTGTTAGCAGTCCAATACAAACGGTTTGCATCAGCCATGACTTCGAAAGCTTTGCGTACTGTCCAGCCAGATTTCGTTGCTAACAAATAGAAGGCTTTGTTGAAAACACCACTAGTGTGATGCACGTCCATGCTGCTGGTGTATTTGCTTGCATGACCAATAGAGATACCATCTAACTCTGGATTGTCCATATGACGCATAGAGCCGGAGCCTTTTTTGATATCATCGCCGACTTTAAAAGTACCTGTGCCGCGCATATACCAAGATGCTGCTTCACCCGCCATATCCGAAAACGCTTCATTCATACCACCGGACATACCGGAGTAGACCAAGCCAGAATTCTGCTCTGTGAAACCATGACTGACTTCATGAGAAGTAACGCCCAAGGAAACCAAAGGATGGAAAGTAGAACCGCCATCGCCATAGCTCATTGCAGTACCATCCCAGAACGCGTTTTCGTAGTTGTTACCATAGTGAATACGCATTTGCAGTTTGCCGGAAATCGGACGCAAACCCAGCCAATCTTGGTACATATTGAATACAACGTTACCAAAATAGTGACCGTCATTCAATGGAGAGTAAGCACCATTGATCGTTTTAAAAGTATTCGTTGGGCAAGTAAATTTATACAAAGTACCGGAACCAGATGTAGCGTGGTTCATGTTGTAAGTATCAACATTCGGGCTGGTCATTTGACAAGTGCTCGACACATTCAATGGACCATATGTGGAACCGCTGCCAGCTGGACCGTAAGTGTATTGACCGATACGTTGGTTACCGCCTGGGCCACCAGCGTCTAAGTGAGTAATGCCTTCCCATTGTTCCAACACGGCACCTGTGTTTGCATCAATCAAGGCATGTGGACGACTTGGCGCACCGTTCGCGGCAATGGTCAAATAGGAAGTCAAATAAACCAGCTTAGCCACATTGTTTGCACCCAGTTTAACGAACAATTTTGATTGCTCGTTACTTGTATTGACTGGACGCTTGGCATTTTTCAACAATCCTAAGGCTTGTGAGCCAGAATACAATGCTCTTGCATTTGGAATATCGTTCGCCAAATTGCTCAACATCGCACCATGGAACGAACGCGCTGCAGAGGCGACTATAG
>CAYXJI010000250.1:1930-5933 GCA_964465175.1 uncultured Burkholderiaceae bacterium
ATGCTCGACAATCGCTTCGCCCCAGACCGGAACGCCTTGATGTAACTGCTCATAGCGTGTTACCACTTTATTGCCATAGTTTTGGCTACGCAATGCGCGCAAGTCAGATGCGCCCAAACCTAAAAATTCATGTGCCTGTGAAGAACCACCAGCGAATGATTTATTTTGTGGACCTTGAAATCTTCCCAAATCGACGCGATCCGCTGCGGAAGCGCTGAAAGAAGCGGCGATCATCGCTGCAAGCAATGTTGGGCGAACCAATTGTAACTTCATACTCTTTTTCATCTTTTTCTACCTTTTTGTCGAAAAACTCCCTAAGTACAGAATTGACCAAAGCTTTTGACTCTAGTCTCCCATTTTGTAATTGCCGGTTTAACTTCGTTTAATTATTTATGAAGTGGCAATACGCTCTTCTTATTTGAGATTGTCGAGGACTGCTGGAATGTTTGACAAATCTCACGTGGCGAGTGCTAGTAGAACAGAGGAAGCTAGACTTGGAAACATTCAAATTTGACTATGCAACTTAAATTTATGATAATTTTGCAGTTAAGCTCAAAACTAAATTTTGTACGGAAGTCATCGCTGAGGCAAAATTAAACAAATAATGCAGTAAAAGCGCGGAATAATCTTCACTACATCACTATTTATCACAGGTGTTTAAATAATAATAAGCGGAACTTTTTTACAACAACAAAGTGGTATCATCAAAAAATATTTCCACCGATCATCTTTATAGGGCTGCCACGATAAAACCTTCTAAATTTAAAAAGTGGTATTGCAAATATATTTAATCAGCCTATTTCTTTAGGAATATGTGCCTAGACTCAGAATCTAGTCGCACAGGCGTTTTTTGAGATTTCACGCATGAAAAATCCGGACTTAAGCGATACTTTGGACGAAAAAAAACCGCTGATCGACATCAGCGGCTTTTTTAAAAGTCTGACAACTTAACGTTGGGCTACCGCATCCACCACGCAAAGCGCTGTCATATTAACAATACGGCGTACTGTCGCAGAAGAGGTCAATATGTGTACAGGTTTAGCGCAACCCAGCAAAATAGGGCCGATAGCGATATTATTCCCAGCTGTGGTCTTTAATAAATTGTAGGCAATATTGGCGGCATCAATATTAGGCATCACCAACAAATTCGCATCGCCTTTGAGCGTTGAGTTCGGCATTATTTTTTGACGGTAGCAAGAATCCAATGCGGTATCGCCATGCATCTCACCATCAATCTCCAAATCCGGAGCGTCACGCTGCACCATCGCTAAAGCTGAGCGCATTTTTTTGGCGGAATCACTATTACTAGAGCCAAAATTAGAATGCGACAGCAAGGCCGCTTTGGGTTGCAAACCAATACTACGCATTTCTTCTGCGGCCAGAATCGTGATTTCCGCAATTTGCTCTGCCGTTGGATTTTCATTGATATGCGTATCAACCAAGACCAATTGACGATCCGGCAACACCAAACCATTCATGGCCGCATACACATTCACGCCAGCACGTTTGCCCAGCACTTGATTGATGTAAAACAAATGCAAGCTGCCGATGCCAAAGGTACCGCAAATCATGCCATCCGCATCCCCTTTGTGCACCATCATAGAGCCTATCAAAGTATGACGGCGACGCATTTCTAATTTGGCATATTGCTCAGTAACACCCTGACGACAAGTCATCTGATGGTAGGTCTGCCAATAATCACGGTAGCGCGCATCCATCTCAGGATTGATGGCCTCAAAGTCGACACCTGCGCGCAAACGCAGGCCAAATTTTTCTATACGTTTTTCTAAAATATGAGGACGGCCGACCAAGATCGGTTTCGCCAATTTCTCATCGACCACCACTTGTACTGCACGCAAGACGCGCTCTTCTTCGCCTTCCGCAAACACGATACGCTTACGTGAATCAGGTGCTTTCTTCGCAATTTGGAAGAGAGGTTTCATGAAGGTGCCGCTGTGATACACGAACTGCTGCAATTTATCGCTATACGCTTGCATGTCTTGAATCGGACGCGCCGCGACACCGCATTCCTCGGCGGCTTTGGCAACTGCAGGCGCGATTTTGATCATCAAACGTGGATCAAATGGCTTAGGGATCAGATATTCAGGACCAAACGATAAATTGGAAATACCATAAGCAGTGGCTACCACATCGGATTGTTCTGCTTGCGCTAATTCGGCGATAGCACGCACCACCGCGATTTCCATTTCACGTGTGATCGTGGTCGCACCACAATCTAAGGCACCACGGAAAATATACGGGAAGCAAAGCACATTATTGACTTGATTCGGAAAATCAGAACGCCCCGTCGCCATCACGGCATCATCCCGCACCGCTTTCACTTCTTCAGGCAAAATTTCTGGTGTAGGATTGGCTAAGGCTAAAATCAATGGGCGTGCCGCCATGCCTTTCACCATGTCTTGCTTCAATACGCCGCCAGCAGACAATCCTAAAAAAATGTCAGCATCAACAATCACCTCTTTTAAGCTACGCGCTGCGGTATCTTGTGCAAAGCGGTCTTTGTCCGGATCCATCAATTCAACGCGTCCTTTATAGACCACGCCCGCTAAATCCGTCACAAAAATATTCTCGATCGGAAAGCCTAGATCAACGATCAAATCAAGGCAGGCGAGCGCTGCAGCACCAGCGCCGGATACGACCAATTTACATTTTTTGATATCTTTACCAACTACTTTTAAGACGTTTAAAATAGCAGCGCCGACGATGATCGCAGTTCCATGTTGATCGTCATGAAACACGGGGATTTTCATTCTGTCACGCAATTTGCGTTCAATATAAAAGCACTCTGGCGCTTTTATATCTTCCAAATTAATGCCGCCAAAAGTCGGCTCTAAGGAAGCGATGATATCAACCAGTTTATCAGGATCGGATTCATTGATTTCAATGTCGAACACATCAATACCCGCAAATTTTTTGAACAGAACCCCCTTACCTTCCATCACAGGTTTGGACGCTAGAGGTCCAATATTGCCTAAGCCCAGCACTGCTGTTCCGTTGGTAATGACGCCCACTAGATTGCCGCGTGCTGTGTATTTAAATGCGGCGGCAGGATCGGCCACGATTTCTTCACAAGGAGAGGCCACGCCGGGCGAATAGGCCAGCGCGAGATCGCGTTGATTGGTTAGTTGTTTGGTTGGAGTGACGCTGATTTTGCCTGGTGTTGGAAATTCATGATATTCCAAAGCAGCTTGACGTAGTTGTTGACGAAGTAATTCTTTTTGTTCTAGCGAATCCATGCGAGTCAATTCCTTCTTTAAGCAAACAAATAGGGGGTTAATGATTCTAGCAGACAGGCAAGCTTTACTTCATACGTATTTATACGAGTTCCATTACTTTTTTGCATAAGTGGGATTGAAAAATGCATCAACAAAGAAAAATGATTCCAATAATTCAATTTATGAATTATCCAATTATGCAATTAACTATAATTAACCATGATCAACCATAATTAACGCAAACATTATTTGCTTAATTACATGTTTTACAGTATTTTTCGAGTACAAAAATATTTAGCATGATAAAAAAACGCCAGAGTCGTCGCGCTGCAAAAAAAATCGACGATTGTGTGCCTGAAAGCGATCATAAAAGATGGTAAAGCTGTCCCAACGCGAAAAAAATCTCGAGGCCTTCATCGCCACTAGTGCAGAAGAAGCACAGGTGGCCAATATGTTACATAACACTAATTGGAAACTAGGCGAAGAAGAATCTTGGCATCTAGACCAAGCGAATGGGCAATTATTATTGACCTTTAATGATGGAACTTTTGCGCTCGCCCCAGCGCAAATTATCGGCACCTATCACCATCAAAATAATCATTTTTTATGGGCCTGGAATCACCCTTCTGTACTTCCCGCTTTGCAAAGAAATGCCCATGCTGTCAAACGGTTTGGCAGAGAACAAGGCGCGCGCGAGCTGAGCAAAAGCAATATCACCTGCACTGAAAAAAGAGCCTGGGAACTCACCGCGCTCGCCATGCGTTTAA
>CAYXJI010000251.1:0-5931 GCA_964465175.1 uncultured Burkholderiaceae bacterium
CTCAGACGGCCAGTCTGCGCTAGATTTACTTGTCGAAAAAAGTCCGGATATTGTTTTATTAGACGTGCAGATGCCAGGCATGACGGGCATAGAGTTAGCGCAGCATATTGCGCACGCTAGACTTGCCAACACGCCCGCCGTTATCTTTGTCACTGCTTATGATGAATATGCACTGAAAGCATTCGAAGTGCATGCGATGGATTATCTATTAAAGCCAGTGCGGGCTGTGCGTCTGTCGGAAGCGCTGTTGAGGGTTGCGCAATTACGTGCTCAAACACAGGATTCGCAAACATCCACTCAGACGCAAGCGAGCAGTGGTGTACAGAGTGGGGCACAAAATAGGCTATTAGATGCCTTAAAACCTATCGCCAGAACTCGTCAAAATTTTTCTGTGCTTGAAAAAAATCGGGTCTTGTTGATTTCAGTGCGGGATGTTTTGTTTTTAAAGGCAGAGCAAAAATATGTCACGATACAAACCAGGACTCGTGCTTATTTGACGGAAGAATCTTTAGTCTCTATTGAGGCGGAATTAAGCGACATTTTTGTGCGTGCCCATAGAAATGCGCTAGTGGCGCGCGATGCGATTGCTGGCGTTGAGCGTGCAGTACTTATGATCGATTCCGATGGTGATGTGGAAAAAAGTACAGAGTCATGGCAAGTGATCGTGCGTGATTCTGCTGAGCGCTTGCCTATTTCACGTAGGCAGTGGCCCGCGATCAAAGCATTGGTGAGATAGAAAATAGCCGAGCTGCAATTAGGGGAGACCGATAATGCAAGCTGAATTTGACACCACTGAAGAACTCAATATTCAAGAAGGCCAAGACAAAATCAGGCTCAATGCGATAGGCGCGCGCCTCTTGTATGCTATTACCTCGATTGTGATGTTCATTTGTATTCTGACTGTTTTTTTAAATTATCGAGCAACGCAAGGGCAGGGTAATAGCGGTGCAGTTGCGGGTGTATTGATCACTGGCTTCATATTAGTTTTATTGCATTTTCAAAAAGTGAAATTGGCGTTGGCCGCGATACTTTGGGGCTTTGCATTGACACCGATATGTTTCGGATTTTGGACTTTTGGCTTTAGCGCGCCGGGTATTGTGTGTGTCCCCATCGCGGTCATGGCCGCCAGTTGGGGTTTGTCGCTACGACACTCCATAGTCATGACCTTGAGCGTCTGTGGCGCTTGCATTGCATTCTATATGTTGATTAGAAATGGTGTTTTGCATCCCGCAGAACCGAACTTATTGGTGCGCTTGATCGTTTTGGTTGGGCTAATCGTCGTTGCATTTTTACTGGGTTTGGTTGGCGTACGCATCCTGCGCGTTGAATTTGATCGTGTGCGTGAGCTCGCTAGTTCTTTAGCACTAAAGGCGAATGCTTTGACGCAGTCCGAGGCTTCCTTCTCGGGTTTGTTTTTGTCTAACCCTCTGCCATCGATTTCAGGTGACCGTGATGGGTATATTCGCGATGTTAATAATGCGTTTATTGATAGTTTTGGATTTAAACGTGAGCAATTGTTAGATCGTACCGTTCTTAGTTTAAATATTTTTGAAGACGATGCCGAGCGTCGTGTTATCTCGCGCCAAACCTTGGGTAAAGGCGTTGTAGGCTATCCAGTGGCAATGCGTTTGGCGCAGGGCGACATTCGCCACTTCCTCATCAGCACGGCGGCCTTTGAAACCTCGGCTGGATGGCGTTTCGTGGCCTTATTTCTGGATCAGACTGACCGCTTAGCGGCGGAGAAAGCGCAACATGTTCTCAATGTTGAGCTAGAACATAGGGTGGCTGAACGTACCGCCGAATTGAGCGTGGCGCTAGAGAATTTGCAACGTACCCAAAGTGAGTTAGTGCAGTCTGAAAAGCTGGCTTCTTTGGGCTCTATGGTGGCTGGTATTGCGCATGAATTAAACACGCCAATTGGCAATGCCTTGATGGTGGCGAGCACTTTGTCTGATCAGCAGAAAATATTTGAGTCCGGTTTGGAACACAGTTTGTCGCGTTCCGCATTGAATCATTTTTTAATGTCAGTGCGTGATTCTGCGGATATTTTGGACCGAAATCTGCGGCGCACCGCGGATTTAATTAATAGCTTTAAGCAAGTCGCCGTCGATCAAACCAGCGAACAGCGGCGGCGTTTTAATTTGCATGATGTCGCGCATGAGGTAGTGGTCACACTGAGCCCAAGCCTGCGTAAGACCTCGCATACCTTGGTGAGTGAAATGCCGAAAGATATACAATTAGACAGCTTTCCTGGCCCTTTGGAACAAGTCTTGATGAATTTGACGAACAATGCCTTGCGTCATGCATTTGATGGTCGGCAGCAAGGTCAAATGCATTTGACGGCCGAGTTGTTGCCCGATCGGTGGGTGAGGATCGTTTTTTCTGATAACGGCGTTGGGATCTCTGAACATAACTTGCAAAGAATATTCGACCCCTTTTTTACCACCAAGTTGGGGCAAGGTGGCTCAGGTTTGGGCTTGAGTATTTCCTACAATATCGTCACTGCGATGCTCGGCGGGCGTCTTGAGGTGAAAAGTAAGCTCGGTGTGGGTAGCGAATTCTGCATCGATATTCCTTTGACTGCTACCAGGGAAACAGTCAAAGTTCGATAGATTTAGGTTGTGGTAATTAACAAGCCGCGTGATTCACCGTCACCACGTGGATGGCCAAGCCACCTAAAGACGTTTCCTTGTATTTCGCCTGCATATCGAAACCCGTCACGCGCATGGTTTCAATGACTTGATCCAAGCTCACGTGGTGCGTGCCATCACTCTTCAAAGCTAAAGAAGCGGCTGTAATCGCTTTGACCGCGCCCATGCCATTGCGTTCGATGCAGGGGATTTGTACCAAGCCACCGATAGGATCGCAAGTCATGCCGAGGTGATGTTCGATGCCGATTTCGGCTGCTGATTCGATTTGTTCATTCGTGCCACCCAAGGCGGCGGTTAAGCCCGCTGCTGCCATCGCGCAAGCGACGCCGACTTCACCTTGACAGCCAATCTCTGCGCCAGAGATCGAAGCATTTTTCTTGCACAACATGCCGATGGCGGCGGCGACTAACATAAAGTCGCGTATGCCTTTGACAGGATCAAGTGGGCGGCAATCTTGTGAATAATATTTGATGATGGCGGGGATGATGCCGGCCGCGCCGTTGGTTGGTGCGGTGACCACACGACCGCCTGCTGCATTTTCTTCATTTACTGCCATCGCATACAAACTGACTTTGTGCATGCCGTCGTGCGGTAGGCTGTTGTGAGTTTCATTGGCGGTTAGCCAAAGTTTGGCGGCGCGACGTTGCACATGTAAGCCACCTGGCAATTCGCCAGTGATTTTCAGGCCGCGTTCTATACAAGAATTCATCACGGCCCAAATTTTGTCTAAACCAGCATCGAGTTCGGCTTCGTTGCAATGACTGAGTTCATTGGCACGCAATAAGCTCGCTAAAGATAGGCCGGTGGCTTTACCATGCGCCAATAATTCGGCCATGGTGCCAAAAGGATAGGGAACACTGACTGCAGGAATTGCTACTGAGTTGGCATTGCTATTGAGCTCTTCTTCGGTGTAAATGAAACCGCCACCCGTGGAATAAAAAGTCTGTTCGTGCAGACTGCCATCGGTGCGCGTTAAGCTAAAGCGCAGGCCATTGGGATGGCCAGGTAAGACTTCTTTTTTGTGCCATAGCACATCGTCCAAAATATCGAAGTCGACTTTGACTTGACCTAGCAAATGCATGACGCCCGATTGTGCCAACTCGGCGAGTTTGTCATCGACAGTATCGGGAATCACGTCTTGCGGTGTCTCGCCCATCATGCCGAGTAACACCGCTTTGTCGGTGGCGTGACCTAAGCCTGTGAGTGCCAGTGATCCGTATAAGGCCACTTGGACTTTGTGTGCTTGATCGAGATTCGGGCATTCCAGCAAAAAACGACGCGCTGCAAGCATGGGTCCAACGGTATGTGAACTCGAAGGGCCGACACCAATCTTAAACAAATCAAACACACGCATATCCATGCCATTATTCCTTATTTTTTGAGACGACATTAAAAAATTTCAGCGAATAAATCGATCTCAATAGCAGGCGTTGTGCAGGCTGATTCCGCTATGATTAGTTGCTCACCTTAACGTTTTTCAACATGTCAGCGACCAAAGCGGGGAGATCGATTTCTGCCTTCCAACCCCAATCGCTAAACGCCGCTTCATCATTCAAACTTTGCGGCCAACTCGCAGCGATGGCCTGGCGGCTATCCGGGGCGTAGTGTACCTGAAAATTTGGTAGGCTTTTAGTGATTTCACTTGTGAGTTCTTGTGGGTTAAAGCTCATACCACTGACATTATATGACGAGCGAATTTTCACACTTTCTGCGGGCGCTTCCATTAAACTAATCGTCGCTCGAATCGCGTCAGGCATGTAAATCATCGGCAAGGATTGTTGCGCTTCGAGGAAGCAAGAATAGGCTTCACCTTTGAGTGCAGAATGGAAAATCGCAATCGCATAGTCGGTAGTGCCGCCACCTGGAGGTGACTTGTAGCTGATGATGCCAGGGTAGCGTATGCTGCGTACGTCTACATTGTATTTCTGGAAGTAATATTCACACAGACGTTCGCCCGCTAATTTGCTGATGCCATAAATTGTGTTCGGGTCCATCACCGTGTATTGCGGTGTGTTAACGGCTTCGGTATTCGGGCCAAAAGCGGCGATAGAAGATGGCCAAAATACTTTTAAAGGCTTGCCCGCTTCGCCACGGATGCGCGCTAATTCTAAGATATTGAGCAGACCATCCATGTTCAAGGTCCAAGCTCTTAATGGCGCTTTTTCACCAGTCGCAGATAACAAGGCCGCGAGTTGATAGACCTGCGTGATCTCATACTTGTCATGAATTTCTGCCAGACGTTCATTGTTTAAGACGTCCACCACTTCGTAGGTTTTTGCATCGTACAAACTGCTAGGGCTGATATCGGCAGCGATCACATTCTCCGCACCGTGCTTTGCTGCCAAAGCATCGACTAATTCACTACCGATTTGTCCATTGGCGCCGATGACTAAAATACGTTCCATGTTTTTTCCTAATGTTCTTAAATTGACGTCAGTTACTTAATTAAGCCCAACTCACGACCTGCCTGCGCGAACGCGGCGAGTGCGGTTTGTAATTGTTCTTTGGTGTGTGCCGCAGAGAGTTGCACCCGCACACGGGCTTGACCCATCGGCACCACGGGATAGAAAAATCCTGTTACCAATACGCCCAACTCATACATGCGCGCTGCGAATTTTTGTGCAACTGGCGCGTCGAATAACATCACGGGGACGACGGGGTGTGTCCCAGGCTTGATCGTGAAACCCAAGGCTTCGATTTCTTTGCGGAAGAAAGCGGTGTTTTCGTGCAGGCGATCACGCAATTCTGTGGATTTAGATAAGCGTTCCAAGACCGCTAAAGACGCACCCGCAATCGATGGTGCGAGCGTATTCGAGAATAAATAGGGACGTGATTTTTGACGCAAGGTGTCGATGACCTCTTTACGTGCGGCAGTAAAGCCGCCCATCGCGCCGCCTAAAGCTTTGCCTAAAGTACCGGTAATGATATCGATACGGCCCATGACATTGTGATGTTCATGCGTGCCGCGACCCGTTTTGCCGAGGAAGCCAGACGCATGGCATTCATCGATCATGACTAAGGCATCGTACTTGTCCGCCAGATCGCAGATTTTGTCGAGCTGCGCGATCGTGCCATCCATAGAGAATGCGCCATCCGTGACGATCACGCGATGACGTTTGTCTGCTGCTGCTTGCAATTGTTTTTCCAGATCGGCCATATCATTGTGGGTATAACGGAAGCGCGCCGCTTTGCACAAACGTATGCCGTCAATGATCGATGCGTGGTTCAAAGCATCAGAAATGATGGCATCATTTTCATCAAACAAAGGTTCGAATACACC
>CAYXJI010000252.1:0-5901 GCA_964465175.1 uncultured Burkholderiaceae bacterium
GACAATTTGACGGTTTTTTGCCTCTTTTACAATTTGATGTATGGCATCCCGTACTTCTGATTGCTGAATTTCTAGAGTTCCATCTCGATATTCAGGCATTTTCACTCCCCTAATGGCATTCAGGCGATTGAAGGTTTCAATTGCTCTCGAGGTGTCTCCGACAAAGGATGAGTAAGTCCCCACCCCATCAAGAGCTCTTATATGTCGCCCATCCACCACATTGGGATTGAAGTCAGATGAGTTTTCAATTTTACTCAATTCTTCTTCTGCGGCCCGGAGATTTTTTAGTCGTTCGAGTTTAGGCACTCCTACTTTTGAATTGCTTGAGTTCAAATTACCCTCTTGTGCCAGCAATGCTGTTGGAATTAGCATTGCAACAATAAGAGAAGAAATCAATTTCTTGGATCGAAGGTCGACGAATTTCATTTTATTTTAATTTATTTTGTTTAAGTTGAAGCAACTAGAATTTAGTAGCGTTTTTTCGAAGATTGGTCTTGAATCGTCTTTAGTTCTCAGGTTAGGCGGAATACAAACAGATTGTTTTTCTCATTAAAATAACATGCAACAGGGTTAGAGTTATCGGGAAGAAAGGGGTCAAGTCTTTACATGCCACATTTAGCTTACCATCGCTGACGTAAGCCTTCTTCTGTAAACAAAAACGCCACTCCCTCCACCCAAAGCAATCCAACCGCAGCCAACCATATATGGCATATCAGATGGCATACTAATGGCAGCAGACAAAAAAAAGCCCTTGATTTCTCAAGGGCTTTTTAAATTCTTGGCGGAAGCGGTGAGATTCGAACTCACGAAGGACTCTCATCCTCGCTAGTTTTCAAGACTAGTGCCTTCAACCGCTCGGCCACACTTCCGTCTTTAGTACAAGCTTGAAATTTTAGCGCAAATAAATTCGAACCAATCTCTCAAGCCCTGCATTATAGCGAGTTTTTCTGATTTTTGGTGTAATTTTCAGAAAGTTTCTTGAATAACTTCGTTAATAAAATGAGGGAAAGCTAAATTTTCTCAGCATCACCTCTGAAAACTTAACCGCATCTAGGGGTACAGAAAACAAATAGCCCTGTATTTCGTCGCATCCCATTTTTTGCAGAAACGCAAATTGCTCTTTATTTTCTACGCCTTCTGCGATGACTTTGTGCTTCATTTGTTTGGCCATGCTGATGATGGCGCTGGCGATTGCGCAGTCGTCTCCGTCATCGGGTATACCTTGTATGAATGAGCGGTCGATTTTTAGTGTGTCGATAGGAAAACGTTTTAAGTAGGACAAACTAGAAAATCCGGTACCAAAGTCATCTAAGGCTAAGGTGACGCCCAAGTTAGTAATCTGCGTCATGATGGCAACGACATCATCGGCGTTTTGCATCAACATGCTTTCGGTGATCTCTAACTCTAACCACCCCGCTGCAATTTGATGTTTGCTTAAAGCTTGCTCGACACGCTCAGGTAATGCGCTGGTGAATTCACGGGCTGACACATTCACTGCAATACGGAACGGCGCGACGCCTTCGTTTTGCCACAATTTGGCTTGCGCGCAAGCGGCGTCCAATACCCAAGCGTCAATTTGTAAGATTAAATTTGTTTCTTCAGCGATAGGGATAAATTCATTGGGTGAAATAATCCCGTCTTGCGGATGCGCCCAGCGGATCAAGGCTTCAGCCCCTAATACTTGGCCGCTCTGCACGTCCACTTTAGGTTGATACAGCAAGAAAAATTCGTCTTTTAGCAAGGCGCGTCGCAAGCCTGACTCTAAGTACAATCGCCCCGAAATCGATCGGTTCATTTCCGCATCATAAAAGGTGTAAGCGCCGCCCGCCTTATCAATCTGGCGCTTAGCCTTCACCATGGCGATATCTGCTTTTTGCAAGAGTGCATCGGCGTCATTACCATCTTGCGGATAAATACTGATGCCGATGCTGGCACCGAGCCGCAATTCATGATCATCAATAGAAAAAATACTCTCTAGGCTCGCCAGAATTTTTTGTGCGACTAAGCCCGCATGAAAATGCTGCTTCACATCCAAGATCGCAATCGCAAATTCATCGCTGCCTAATCGGGCGATGACGTCATTTTCACGCAAGGCAGAACGAAAGCGTTCTGCCACTTGCTTTAATAAGGCGTCGCCCACGCAGTGCCCCAACGTATCGTTAATCGGTTTAAAGCGATTCAAATCAACGAACATGACCGACATCGAGTCGTCATTGCGATAGCTCTGCTGGAGCGCGCTATCCACTAATTTTTTAAATAGACTTCGATTAGGGAGATTAGTTAAACCATCGTAATAGGCTAAGTGATTAATTCTTTCTTCGGATCGTTTGCGCTCAGTGATATCGCTCAAGTAGCCTATCAATCCTACGGCTTGTTCAAACTCATCAAACAAAGTGGATAAGCTCAGACTCGCCCAAAATATTTCACCACTTTTTTTGCGTCGTTTGACTTCCATCTCGCGTCCACCGTGCTCAAGAAAAATATCGCGTACGGAGATGTCATTTGCGTCTTCCGTTTCATACAGAAACAAAATATTTTGCCCGACCGCTTCGCCAGCAGTGTAGCCAAATAAGCGTTCTGCACCGAGATTCCAACTGAGAATAAATCCAGCAAGATCCATCGTAATCACAGATTCATGCAACTGATCTAAAATTTGCGTGTGCATTAATTGCGATTGCATCGCGGCACGAAATTTTGAGGTGGAATTTAAACGGTTTGCCAACAAACGTGCCGTCAATTGGCTCAATTGATTTAACTTATGCAGATCACGCTCAGTCAAGGCGCCGCATTTTCCTGACAAGACAAAATAATGCTCCGCACAGATTTCTACCAGTACACTATCATGTTCAAGCGCAGGTCTACTGCGCGAATAAATCACTTCGCTGTCGGCGAATAACACACTTAGAATGCGATTCAAATTAGCCTCTAAGGCTTGATCGTCAGCACTCAAAATGGTTTCGCACAATTCGACGCCTAGCAATAAGTCTCGCTGAAGATCAAGTTGCGTGGGCATCATAGCTCCTGACAAACTTGATTCACCCAGCAATAAGCATGTACTAGTGATGCGTAATAATTTTCTAGTGAAATGTTCGCTGCCGTTAAAGCAAAATCAAGCTTCTCGCTATAGGTTTGATCAGCGCGCTCAACTAAATTTAAGTAGGCGCCGAGCTGCCCTTCCCTCTCCAACAAGGCTAAGCGCACCTCTTCTGTCAAGCTCAATGGTTTTAAAATTTCCCACAAAGGACTCGCGAACAAAATATCCAACAAAGAAAACATACCCACCATAAAGGCCGAATCTTGTTGATCGCGATCGCCACCACTTTGTCTGCACAAGGATTCCATCATGCTGGCACGAAATGCGGCTCTTAACATTAAGGGATTTAAGCTACTGCCCTGAGTATTTTGACGTGCATAGAGCAATAGCTGCAACCAGCGCTGTAACTGTCGCCGGCCTAATAAGTTGATGGCTTGAACAAAGCTCGTCACCTTCACCGTTTGTGCAAATGCGGCTGAACTAACCAATTTAAACAACATAAACGAGAGCGTGGGATCTTGTTTGAAGAGCGCTTCCAATTCTTTGGCTTCAGCGTCTTGAGAAACCAAGCCTAGTAACTTCAATAGTCGAGAGCGCGAAGTCGGATCGGCACTGCGCGCATTATTTTCGGCGGAAAAAGCGAAACTCCCAGCAAACCAACTACAACCAGCATCTTGCGCTTGAGTTAAGCAGGCGATTGAATTGACGTTTTTTGCTAGATGTTGGCTGTGCTGAAGACTCAATAGCCAAGGCTGCGCGTGTGCGGGAACGCCATTCACACAATTCACAGCAACACCTTTGGTCTCAGCCCAAAGCAAAGAAGACTTCGAGCTAAACTCATCCATCATCACGCGCACACCGGATTGACTTAGGTGTTTTAATTTTTGCTGCGCCTCTTTTGACGCGCATTCGGCTTCAATGAAACACAAAATCAGGTTCTTAGCATCTTCACGATTTTCGACATCAGCGGGCAGCCGCAAAGGATCACGTAAGGGCAACATCAACTGCAAATTGGCGAGGCGCTCGACGCCATTTATTTGATTGAGCAGCGCTAGCCATTGCAAACTGACCTCATCGCGAATAGCGGAAAAATTCGGCAACAAAGCGACGAGCTTTTGTTGGCTGTTAACTACAGGCAATAATGAAGCGATGGGCATCATTTTTTAGATCTTCTCCGTCTTTTTAATTTCTTATGGACTTACGCAAGACAGACGCTAGCGTCGTTGGTTCGCCTCGCCGTACAACCGTACTGTCTTCGGCTTCCCGCCTAGCTAGCGCAATTTTTCGTAAGTCCTATTCTTACTATCAAGTGCTTTAGAGCAATTTTGATAGTAAGTTGGAATTTACACAATTGCAAGAGCATTTTTGATGTCATCAATTATTTTTTTCGATAAGGCTGAAAAAAAAGAAAATGTGGTTTCTTTTGGACTTGATGACTAAGTGGCTCACAACGGCTCACAGCGGATCACAAAAATAGTTGCTGTAAGTCGTTTAAGAATCGCCTGCCCAATTCAGTAGGATGAATGCGTAAATGATCACGATATAACAAGGACTTTTGCTCCGCCACTAGTAGTTCACGCTCTATCGTATTGAGTAGCAAACCGGTGCGCTCAAAAAATAATCCCGCCTCAAAACCTTGATTCAAGCGTAAGGCATTGAGCATGAATTCAAATGCCAACTCGTCTTTGGCGATTTCCCTGGTTTCTTGCACCGCATCGCCGCGCATGGCGCTTTCGATAAACGCCTTGGGCTGTTTGTGCCTGACTTGACGCACAATTCGATGCGGGAAAGAGAGTTTGGAATGGGCGCCCGCACCTACTCCCAAATAATCACCAAAATTCCAATAATTCAGATTGTGCCGCGACTCATGTCCTGGCTTGGCAAAGGCAGACACCTCGTAATGTCGATAGCCTGCTGCCGTCATCCTCGTCTGTATTTGCTCTTGCATTTCGGAGCTCAAATCATCATCGGGAATAGCGGGTGGAAACTTGGCAAAATAGGTATTGGGCTCCAATGTCAGGTGATACATAGAAAGATGATTGGGCTGAAAACTTAAGGCTATTTCAAGATCAGACACTGACTCCACCAAGGTTTGCGATGGCAAGGCGAACATCAAATCTAAATTAAAATTATCAAAATTTTTCGCGGCGATTTCGATTGCACGCTGAGCCTCGTCACCATTATGAATCCGACCGAGCGACGATAAATGTTTGGAATTAAAACTCTGTATACCGATCGACAAACGATTGATGCCGCTGAGGCGATACTGACGAAATTTTTCCGCTTCAAATGTGCCAGGATTAGCTTCCATCGTAATCTCAGCAGCCGCATCTATCGGCAATAGGCTACGCAGATCCGATAGCAATCGATCGACACCGGCGGCAGACATCAGACTAGGGGTGCCACCGCCAATAAAGATGGTATAGATTTTGCGACCCCAGATGAGTGGCATCGCCGCTTCTAGGTCGGCACGAAGCGCCGTCAAGTAGGCATTTTCATCAAACGAAGTTTTGACTTCATGCGAATTAAAATCACAATACGGACATTTTTTTACGCACCAAGGAAAATGAATATACAGCGACAAAGGCGGCAAAACACTGAGATTCAGCGCACCGGGTGCCAAGAAATTATCTTTGACGGCGCTCGGAATGTTACGCATCTTTTCTTGCCGTTCTTGTGTAGAAGCGGCGTCAAGATCGCCTGAAATAGAAGTGACTTGATTGATGCTGCGTATAGGAATCATCTTAACTTATTCAATAATGCTTGTAAGGCCTGTGAGCGATGTGACATGGTGTTTTTTTGCTCGGCGCTTAACTCAGCCACCGTCTTGTCTAATTCGGGGAGATAAAAATAGGGATCGTAGCCAA
>CAYXJI010000253.1:0-245 GCA_964465175.1 uncultured Burkholderiaceae bacterium
AAACCATTACATGTGAGAGTGCCTATTGATCTCGCTACTCACTTGGAAGCGCTCACAAAGGCAACAGGACGGACAAAAAGCTTTTTGACTGTCGAAGCGTTACGGGGATATGTCGAGGCTGAGGCTTGGCAAATTCAAGACATCAAAGAGGGTTTAGAAGAAGCAGACCGTGGAGAGTTCGCGACCCCTGAAGAAGTAGCCAATGTCTTTGCAAAATATGGCTGTTAAGTGGACAAGAACAGCAC
>CAYXJI010000253.1:275-4449 GCA_964465175.1 uncultured Burkholderiaceae bacterium
AAACCCACCCGTGCTCACTCGTTCGTTCTCGAAATTCAACAAAAAACAAAAGTAATTGAAGAATTCTCAGGGGCTGGCCGTGCTGGTCGAGTGGCTGGCACTCGTGAACTAATAGTCCATAAAAACTATATTCTTACATATAGAGTGAAGGGTGAAGATGTTGAAATAATCCGTGTTCACCATGTCGCACAAAAATACCCAATGCAAATAAAATAAATTGATATCTTGAAAATGGCACAGGAAAGGTAAATCAGAAGTTGAGTAAATTTCCCTAAATATCTTCCTAAATTGTATTGAAAATAATTTATTCATCTATATTGTTGGCGCGCACTCAAATTTAACCAGCCGTCAAATTTGAGTGCGCGCCAACAATCCATACAAGCCAATAGCCGCCTGAAATGCCGCCACGAGACAACTTCTGATGCACCAATATCCAATGATCAAAAATTAAATCGATTCCAAGTCGGCTTGCTCTTTCTAAAACATCATCATTACTTACGATGATGTATAGCCCACGCTCTTCATTGATGATTTGAAGATCATGCATTTTCAATGACGCATAAGTCTTGTGGCCAACCCACGTTGAAAGCAATTCACGTGTTTGATTCAATTTGATTTTTGGATAGTGCTTAACAAGAATGAGATGCGCAATCTCAGTCCATTTTGCAAATAGATTCATGATATTTCCTCGTTGGGGCGGACTATCGAGTGTTTAACATCCACCACTGGAAATTCATGGCATTAGTTGAAGTGTTTGGTTGTCATCCCGTTTAAGTCACTCGAATCTTGGGCAGGGAGCCCGAGCGAATAGTAGCTCATTTGTTTAGTTTACTATGTGACAAGCAATTGTTCAAGCTGAAGTATTACAACAATTGGGTTTGTGAAAATTCAGGTCATATAAGCGACAGTTCTGTTAAAAACATTTCGGTAAATTATCTAATTTACTGTTTATTTTTTTTACTGGACTGGCGTGCCAATATGTGCGAGAAGTCGTTAGCGTGCGTCAGAAGACAGACTTCATTCGTGTTAATTTCTGTCGGAAGCAGGATTTTATTCAACATGGTGACTAATTCTCTTGAATAAATCATTTCATGCGTAAGCTAAAATTTTTACTCAAAATATTTTTCAATTTTTTTGCTATGCTCACAGTAACCACAAAAGAGATTTTTGAAGTAACTCCCAAAAAAGAAGAATGGGTTAAAATTAAACGATCACTCAATTTCGGACGCCCTGGAAGCTCCAAAGTTTGTTTAACTGAGGTACTAGAGCAGAGTGGGATAGTAATGGCATTGCTCTGTTTTAAAGCGTTTCAGGGAATGACAAAGGAAAAGCGAGAGTATCCAATCTGGTGCGCAAGACAAATTTGGCATTTGCTTCCAGATAGACTTTGGAGTATCAATCAATCTTCATCTGTCAATTTCGAAGGCATAAAATTAAATGACTATAGAAGTTGGGATTCTGAATTTTCAAATATAAGCGAAGAGGAATTCTCACGACTATCGAGAGATCGGCAGATTCAACTAGGCTTTAATAGTCGACGCAGAAGAACAAAGGCCTTGTATCCAGAATTGCACTTAGATTTGGAAGGAAATTTAGTTTTTCTGCATTCAGGATGGAAGTCACAGGAAAACATTAATTTTCTAAAACAATTAGGCGAATTGTCTTTAGCAGAAAATGTTTGGATGTTTCCAAAATTTGATGGTTTAGGACTACCCTCAATAACCGAAACTAGTTTGGATCAAATTTTTGAGGGCTACCCCTTAGAAGCACAAAGCCTTGTGCATTTATTGCCTGCAACTCAACATTGGAGAAACATAAATGACAGTACGATTTCAGTAGTTGAAGTCACACAGAAGATCTCGGGTTATAACCCTACCTATATAGAGTTACAAACTCAGAGGCTTAAAAGTTTTTTTAATGTTGCCTACCGCTAGCGGACTTCTAGCCTCCTGATTGTTGACGCGCATCCAAAATTGACCAGGTAAACGTAGTTTTGCGTAACGAATATTGACCAGGGAAATTAACCTATCCTTACTGTTTTTCTGTAAGGGAATTCAAGGTGATTACCATGGGAATGTATGCCAAAGTCCGTCGGTTATTCTATCGAGAACGACTATCTATCAGTGAAATCGCGAGGCAAACGAGTTTGTCACGCAACACCATCAAGAAATGGCTCAAGGAAAGCGAAAGTTGTGAGCCAAAGTATCATCGTCCTAAAGCGGTGAGTAAGATCACACCGTTTGAGTCAACAATTCAATTAGCGTTACAGACTGATAGCCACCGTCCTAAACGGGATCGACGTACGGCTCTGATGTTATTTAGAGAAATCCAGCAGGAAGGTTTTACCGGCAGCTATTCCGGTGTCAGGCGCTATATCAATAGTTGGCGCGATCAGGCCGCCAAAGTATCCGGTAAATCTGCCTTCGTCCCGCTCAAATTCCAATTAGGTGAAGCATTTCAATTTGATTGGAGTGAGGAGCTTTTAGTCATTGGAGGCATTCATCGCAAGCTGCTTGTTGCGCATACCAAGCTTTGCGCTAGCCGAGCTTTTTGGTTAGTCGCCTATCCCACACAAAGTCATGAAATGCTATTCGATGCCCATACCGTGTGCCAAGATGCCGGCGTAGACCATCAGCAGTTCTTCAGTCGAACGTGGTTCGCGTCCTAACATGATCCAGCTGAACCGAACCTGGGCATCCACTTGTAAAATAACCTCAGGTAACTGTACCTCGCCCAGTCGCTTGTCGAGCTGACTGCGTAGCTCAATGACTTTAGGATCCTCATCGTCGGCAGGCATTGCCGTGAGATGAAGCTCATCATCAATACGTAGTTGCCCTCTCTGGCGGCTTGTGCCACAGCCGCCACGCCAGCACGCACTCGGACAAGTAGCGGGGCTAAAAAGGTGCTTGCCTTGGGCGGCAAATCTAACCGAGTGTAGTGTCGTTTAGACTCCGCTGCCCAGCGCTCTGGTGTAAAAAATAGGCGCGCGCGTCCACGAAAAAGAAGACTGTGATTCACCCATACCGAGCCATTACGGATACAACGACGCAACGAAAATAAGGTGGCGACTTCTAATGCCCGCATCGCCTTGTCTCTGTCTTCACCTGTAATCGCCGATGACCAGACACGCCCAAGATGAGGTGCGTTCATTTCCGCTGGCAGCTCCCGCACTTTGTCAGCATACAATTTGAGAAGCACATTGAGAGCAGCGAGAGCCGGATTTCCCTCGTCAGCTTGACAAGGTAACTTACCAATTTCGGCCAACAAAGAGCGTATTGGTCGAATTCCCTCAAATAGACGCTCGCGTACCAAGGAAGCACGGCTCGGTGGTTTGGCTTGTTCATTGAATTGAACTAGTTCTATCATGCGCAAGCGCAACTGGTCATTGGTGAGGTCGCCCTGTGCAGTCAATTCAGCCAAATCTGCGATTAATTTTTTATAGAGCACTGCCCAGTTGACGGTATCAGGCACGTCATCTCTTGCCAAACGCCACAGATCCGTCACTCGGCGTTGAATCATCGAGATAGCCTGATCAGTGGTGGTAAATAAGCAGTAGCGCAAAAAACACGCCACTTCTACGGTCCGTCTGGGTTCTTTAATTCTGGCACCCACCGATGGCGGTCGATTGGCCAATTGACGAGCATACCGTCATAGGGATCTATATCTGTTTTGGCCAATAGCCTTAAAACCACGGGGCCTGGTACACCATTCATCTTTATAAACTTCCAGAGTATCGTAGACCGAAGTAAATGTGCCTACAAAGTGACGGTAAATTTGCCTACACGGGATTTTGAATGATCAATTTTCACTAAATACCAATTGAATTCAAAGGCTTACCTACAAGTGAAGTAATTGTGCCTACAAAAAAATAAATCGAAGTAAATGTGCCTGCAAATTATTGTTTTTTAAACATTCAATATTAACGTATCAATGCTTCTGAAGGTTATTGATGGGGATAGAGCGGACTTTGACGCACATTGCAATCATCACGTGCGTGCGATACAATGTATCTCAATTTGTCGCAATAGGAGATTATCATGGCCACCACCACTATGGTTCACGTTCGCGTGGATGAGAACATCAAAACGCAGGCTACGGAAACACTGGCCTCAATGGGGCTGACCGTCTCAGATGCAATCCGCGTTTTTTTAACTCGCGTCGTCGCCGACAAAGA
>CAYXJI010000253.1:4459-5889 GCA_964465175.1 uncultured Burkholderiaceae bacterium
ACAAAGAATTGCCTTTCGCGATTAAAGCACCGAACGCCAACAGTCGCGCTGCAATGGCTGAGGCAAGTGAAATTATCAAGAGCCGCCGTGCTCGCTTCAACAACTCCGACGCATTGATGAATGACCTCGAAAAAGCCAGCCACAAGTAAGCGGGCAAACCTTCCGCGCGCTTCGGACTACACCAAGGAATTCCTCAAAGATTGGCAGCGTCTGTCCCATTCGGGACGATATGACATGAATCGGCTCAAAGAAGTGATGACATTGCTCATCGCGAACAATGGGCCACTACCACCTGAATGGCTGGATCACCCGCTAACAGGCGAGTGGAACGGTCACCGGGAATGTCACGTCGGCGGCGATTTTCTGCTCATCTACACGCTCGACGACACTGGCAAGCACGGCTTCGTTGTGTTCGTCCGCAGCGGCACTCACTCCGAGCTGTTTTCTTAACCTCAGAGAAGGCAGTGAATTTGAAGCAGTTATCGCTTTGTTCCTATAGTGTCGGTCAGCGTAGACCTCGGCAAAGTTACCTGCAAATTCTTACTGTTTAACCTTTTAAGGTAAACTCATTGTTGTCAACAGTGAAGGATACGAGCTCGCGTAATGGCTCTGCGCGCTGACTTTTTCAACGGCAATCCTTGCCAAGCAAGGTGCCGCTGGCGGCTAATACTTGATTGGTATAGCGTACTTGAAACAAGGTGATGTGTCCGCGCGTGCCTTGTGGCAAATACCCGCGCACACGACATCGATGGGGTGTTTGCATCAAGCACATCGTTTTTCGTTTAGGCTCAGGCAACCATAACAGCAATTGTGACTTGGCACGAATAAAGTACGTCATCGCTTCCAACGGTGATTTACCGTTTAACCCAGCATGAGGGGTGGCGTTATACGATGCAATCGATGCCTCCATTAATTCTTCCATATCTGACAGTGACACAAACAATCGAATATTGCCTTTGACATCCCCCTAATGCACGACGCACATCGGTTGGACTTGACCCAGTGTAGCCGGGCATTCTAGAAGAGAGGGTACTCGCGATCGTGCCAAAGAATCGTTCAATATAGGGGCGATCATCAGGTTGATGCGGTGGTCCGGCGTCAACGGTACATCCGATAAATTCACAGAGTGCCGTGGCATTGTCTAAGCGAAGCCGCTCCCAAATGGCATATCCGAGCTCAGGCAATTTACCTGATGGAAAGCCACCAGCGGCGCCATAGCTGACACCGTTGAGGGTAAAGGTTCGCGGTATATGGGGGGGATATTGCTTTTTCGATGGTTTTAATCACGTCGTAACGAGAATACTCACGTGATAAAACCAAGTGATAGCCAAGAACTGCCCGCGTACAAACATCGATAATGACGAGTAACCAGATGCGTTCAATCTCAAATTCTTGCTCTAGTCCCAGTGGATCTTGAATGACGATCTTGA
>CAYXJI010000254.1:0-5878 GCA_964465175.1 uncultured Burkholderiaceae bacterium
ATCCTCCTTGCTCAACAAGACCGTCCACAGCACCGCCAAGAAATACACACTGCCACCGACATAGAAAGAGTAACGCACCGTATCAGGAATCGCGCCATTCACAGGCACATTGCTGACACCCAAATAGTCAGTAAAAATAGTCGGCAACAAAGAGGCAATCACCCCGCCGCAACCAATAAAAAAAGTTTGCATCGCGAAGCCGCCCGTTTGCTGGCTAGTATCTAATTTGTCACCAACGAAAGCGCGGAATGGCTCCATCGACACATTAATCGACGCATCCATTAACCACAATACGAACACCGCCATCCACAGCGCACTAGAATTCGGCATCAAGAACATGGCAATCGATGCCAATACCGAGCCAACAAAAAAGAACGGGCGGCGACGCCCCCATTTGGGATGCCAAGTGTTATCACTGAGAAACCCGATCACCGGCTGCACCAATAAGCCCGTAATCGGTGCCGCCAACCACAAAATAGACAAGCTATCGATCTCAGCGCCCAGCGTTGAAAAAATACGGCTGGTATTGGTGTTTTGTAGTGCAAAGCCAAATTGAATCCCAAAGAAGCCAAAGCTCATGTGCCACAGCTGCCAAAATGATAGCTTGGGTTTTGTTAGTTGATGCATTATTACTCCTTCAAAAATTTTTACGCTTCGCCTCGCTGATCGCTGCGAATAGTGGTTTATTACAGTTTAGGCGCAGCGCAATGTTGAGCGATATAGGCGGCATGATCCGGCATCACCTTGACGCATTTGGCAATCACCTCACGTACACTTTCTAGATATTCCAAGGTATCGACTTCGGTCTGCAGGTCAACTAAAGAATGGTAGCTTTCGACCGGCATATTCTGTCCTTCTAACACTTGCAACCAACCAACTTCGGCAAACAATTCATCGGCGACGCGTAATAAACGGCCACTGGCGCGATACATCTCCATTTTGTGTGTCAAAGATTCGGGCACTTCCATCTGCGCACAGTTTTTCCAAAATACGGAATCCTCACGTTGATTCAACTTGTAATGCAAAATGACGAAATCACGGATGCGCTCGTACTCAAATTTGCTCTGACGATTGTATTCGTCAATTTCTACTTCGCTAAACGTTTGCGTCGGAAAGAAACTAATCAAACGCGCAATCGCCGTTTGGATTAAATGGATGCTGGTAGATTCTAAGGGCTCTAAGAAGCCGCTAGACAAACCTATCGCCACCACATTTTTATTCCAGCATTTTTTACGCATGCCAGTCGTAAATTTGAGTAAGCGTGGATCGGCTAAGGGCTTGCCATCGAGATTCGCTAATAGGGTCGCGGCGGCTTCATCCTCGCTGGTGAATTGACTGCAAAATACATGGCCATTACCAATACGATGCTGAAGTGGAATACGCCATTGCCAGCCAGCTTTATGGGCGGTGGAACGGGTGTACGGCGTTAATACCGAGGCCGATTCGCACGGTACTGCCAGCGCCCGATCACAAGGTAAATAATGCGTCCAATCTTCATAGCCTGTTTTTAAGATTTGCTCGATCAACAAACCACGGAAGCCAGAGCAATCGATAAACAAATCGCCAGTAACAGTTTCGCCACTTTCTAATATGACAGATTCAATGAAACCGTTTCTATCGCCTTCCGCCTCACGTTGTTTAACTTGCGTAATTTTGCCTTCAGTACGAACCACGCCCATTTTTTCTGCAAACTTACGCAAAAATTTGGCATACAAACTCGCATCAAAATGATAGGCATGAGCGATTTGATTTAAGGGGGAGTTCGGCACTTCATGATTGGCAGGCATGAATTTATTCGCCTTGGATGCCATGCGCGTAATGGAATATTCTTCGAGCGGCGCCGCTTTTCCTTGTGCATGATATTTCTGCCAGTACTGATCAAAGCGTACGGTATAAGTGTCTTGTCCTATGGTGCCAAAACCGTGCATATAACGGTCACCGAGTTTGCCCCAATTCACAAACTCAATACCTAGTTTAAAAGTCCCTTGCGTCTCACGCAAAAACTCGTTTTCATCGATACCTAAGACTTGATTAAAGCGCTGTATCATGGGTATCGTCGCCTCGCCAACACCGACGATGCCGATCTCATCCGACTCCACTACGCGTATTTTGTATTGGCCTTGAAGAACTTTGGCTAAGGCCGCAGCTGTCATCCATCCTGACGTGCCACCACCCACAATCACTACGTCTTTAATCAATGCACTATTCATCTTGAGTTCTCACTCTTTAAAAAATTGATGGAAAATTTCTTTTCAACTTTGTCGCAGGTCAATACGCCCTAGTGTACTGCAGCGCGCTAGGAGCCTGATCTGCGTAGAGAAATTTTTCATCAAGCCTTTACGGCATTCCGGTTCATTTATTTTATTTACAATTCGGTAGATAAAAAAAGACCCCTGCCATGCTGCGCAGGGGTCTGTTATCAATTCAAATTAGAACTTATAGTTAGCGCCGAACAGGTAGGTTCTACCGTAAGTCACTTTATTCGTGATCACGTTTGGATCTGTGTTGTACTCTTGGAATGGTGTGTTATTCCAGTTGTTCGCTTGAATCAACAAAGACAAACCTTTTAACCAGCCAGTTTGGAATTCGTAAGAAGCTTGCAAATCAACCAGCGTTTCACCTTTGACCATGGTCAACTGCATATTGTCTTGATAGTCGCTGACTTGACCTAAGAAATCAGAACGCTTACGTGCAGCCCATGCCATTTGGAAACCATTTTTCTCGTAGTACAGGCGCAAGTTGCTGACTTTTTTCGACAAACCTGGCAATGGAATATTCAAAGAACTGACGGCAACATTGCTAAATCCAAAACCTGGTAAGGTGATCTGACTAGACGTATCCGAATGATTCACCATCACACCAAAACCGTCGAGGTAAGACGTGATCATATTGAACGGTACGTTTAATGCCAATTCAAAACCTGAGATACTACCGCCTTCACCGTTACGTGGTGAGGTCAACAAACCGACCGTAGAACCTTTGTAAGCACCCGTCAAAGGCAAAGGCGTTTTTGCACTAACATACGGGGCAAAATCAAAGGTCGTTGGTGAGCGGAAGATGTAGGTATCTAAAGATTTATAAAAACCTGCGACACTGAAATAGCCTTTGTTACCGAAATATTTTTCATAGGACAAATCCAAAGATTTGGCCAAGAATGGTTTCAAGTTTGGATTGCCGCCGCTACCAGTCAAGATAGGATTATTACCTTGCGTCGTTACGCCAAATGCTTGGCTCGCACGCATGTCATCCATGTTGGCACGTGACATGATTTTCGCTACACCAACGCGGAAAAATTGATCGCGCCCCAAATCAAAAGAGACGTTCATACTCGGCAAAATATTTGAATATTTTGTGCCGCCCGCAACCACGCTAGAGGGGCAGGTTGCCGCAGTAATACCTGTGCAGTTTGCCAAATCAACTTGATTGCCAGTAGAAGATTGATCAGTATGCACAAATTGCACGCCAACGTTACCGCGGTAGTTCAAGCCCATCATTTGGCCATCTAAATCACCCATGGCGTATGCAGTAGTGACCTTTTCATGTACAGACCAATCTTTCGCCAATACGGAAGCATCCACCCAACGCGCTAAGTCATAGATAGAGCCCAATGAACCTTCAGGATCAAAGGAAACGATAGGCAAGCCTGTCGTGCCAGCGATACCCACGGCAGAACCAGGCACAGTTGCCGCTGCATAACCGCTCGCACCTTTGACGACCAAGCGACCTTCTTGACCAGAACGGACTTTTTCACGATCGGTGCCATTCACACCAAAACGCGCGGTTTGAATAGGGCCAAAATCAACATCACGGCTCGCTGTCAAACGGAAGCTAGTGACTTTATCATCCACTGTTGGCAAGGCCACATAACCAGCTTGAGGAGAATTGACACCACCGCCCCAACCATCAACGTCCGTCAACAGAGCCACTGCACGATCGCCAAAATTCAAGCTTGTTGTGTACTTCACGTCATTGAAATTACCACCGTTAAAACCGGTGTAGCTGATCGACGCAAGGTTCTTTGCATCACCAGGTTGTCCAGCAGTTGTTTCATAGCGCGACGCATCTTTTTTCGCTTTGGAGTAAGCCAAATCCGCATTCAATGTCCACGCATCAAGTTTCAAATCACTATTCCAACCGATGGACGTGAATTTATCTTTAGCAGATTCTTTGTGATTACGCACTACACCTTTGTAGTTACTAAACGTACCTGCAGTGACCACGCCCCCGACAATGGTTGCATTGGACAGCACGCCATCTGGATCATAGCCACCAGCGGAGCCAGCAATCGCACCTTCCAAACCTGTTTTCTTCAAGCTAGAGCTACCGGCTGAGTAGAACAAATCTACCGTCGATTTGAAGTTTTTGTTTGGCTTGAACTGCAAAGTCATAGAGGCGCCATCACGATCGCTCTTGCTCGTTTCAGTATCGGCACCGAAACCACCAATCGTTTTTACTTTAGCGCCGTTGTAATCCACTTCTGGCGTCCAACCACCCCAGGTATTAAAACGTTGTTGCGCGCCACCGTCTTCTTTGAACTTAGTAAAGCCCAAAGATAAACCGATAGTGCGATCTGCGAATTGATCCACGTAAGAGAAGGACATGCGGTCGCCACTACCTTCGGAGGAGGTCTGCACACCAGTACGTTGCTTGCGATAAGCCGCAGAGATCACTTGCTTACCGAAGTCGAGTGGCTTCAAAGTATTCAAATCTATCGTAGCAGCCAAGCCTTGGCCGATCAAAGACGCATCAGGTGTTTTGTAAATCAACACCGAACCCATCAATTCTGCTGGGAACAAATCAAATTCTGGCGCACGCGCATTACCAGTGGATGCTTGTTCACGACCATTCAACAATGAACCGTTGAATGATGGTGACAAACCACGCACGCTGATATCAGCCGCTTTACCAGAAGAACGGCTACGCTGTGCGGTCACACCTGGCAAACGGGCGATAGATTCGGCCACGCTAGAATCAGGCAACTTACCGATGTCTTCTGCAGAAATCGCTTCGACGATAGAACTGGAATTTTTCTTCAATGAGATCGCCGCTTCGATACCACGACGAATACCCGTCACCACCACAGTTTCAACGCCTTGCTGCGCCTCGGCTTTTGCAGGCTCGGCTTGTTGCGCGAACGCGCTACCGGACGCCAGTGCCAGCATCACGGTGCAACCAGCAGCAATCGGGGTCAACTTCATCATGGTGCGGTTCAGGCTAGATACCTGTTGGCGCTTGTTTAAGTTCTGTTCCATTCAAATCTCCAAATATTTTTTTGGTAATACTTCAATCCATGGGGGGGGAGGAAATTACAAATTACATCTTCATTTGCTGCATCAGAATTCGAATCGTTTAAGTTCTGTCTTAATTAAATTCTTGAAGCAAGTTTGTACCAAAACTAAATTGCCTGTCAATGAGATATTCAGTCAATTTGTGTAAGTTTTCCAGCTACACTATGGAGATACAGCCTATTACGTGGCTTGCAAACCACAAAAAATTTGAATTATCAATGTAGTCAAACTACATTTTGTGCCTTTAGTTATCAACATTTCACATAAAAATTCAAAGCGCTTTGTTTTATTTTTTGATTTTTTTTCAAAGCGCTTTAAATTTTTTAATGGAAAAACCTTGAGATTCGAGAGAAAGCGAATTAGCTTTATTTAAATAACACTATCTGCATTACAAAGTCGCTCGACCAACAGCTTCAAATTCAACCACTAAAAATAGCCAGCCATAACACCACTGGTTTTTAAGGCGACCTTCTCCCATCCTTTTAATTCAACAATAGGCGGCCATCAAACCCCTTCAAGCCAGATTTTTCATTAAGATTTGCGATGATGACGGATGCACTTTTTGAGACAGTTTTGTTGCGAATGAGGCG
>CAYXJI010000255.1:0-5876 GCA_964465175.1 uncultured Burkholderiaceae bacterium
AATGTGATTTTTTCGCGGAAGGAGTAAACTACGAACTCCTACCGTGTTCGCCAGTGCCATATATTCCTTGAACCATTTATGTGCATAGGCTTTGGAAATTGTTCAATGGTGTGAGCGTCGCTTATGTCCGATGAACCCGATTTGAACTGACCTTGGCCGACTTGAACCGCCGGGTTCAGGATGCCGGTACAGCGGCACTGGTGGGAACTAATTCTAGAGTGTATTCATTAGAGCGCGCATGCATTAGAGCGCGTCTTCGTAAAGAGCCAAAAGTTTATTTTGGCTCTTTTTTTTATCAAAAATTTCTATAGAGATGGCTGGTCTTGGCGCTAGTGCTCACTGTACAAAAAATTCAGTCGCCACGTTAAGTTTAACCCAGATTTTCCATTAGGCGCGTCTTTGACGCTATTTGAGCGCTGGCGGCGCATTTTCGGTCATTTTTTTCGTTCTTCGTTGAAAATAGCTAGCTATTTTCGCCTCATTCACGTAAAAACTGCCTCGAAAAGTGCATCCACCATCGTCTCAAATCCTAATGGAAATTCTGGGTTTAATTTAAGGGGCGTCGCCCTGTGGTTTGTGACGGGCGTGATTTTATGCTGTTGTGCTCTAGCTTAAACACCGACAAGGCGTTGACCAAAGTGATAGTTTGTTCACTTAAACTAGCAGCGGCTGCAGCGGCTTCTTCGACGAGGGCGGCATTTTGTTGTGTCACGGTGTCCATCAGGGTGACGGCTTCATTGACTTGCAGAATGCCAGCACTCTGTTCACGCGATGCGGAGGCAATGTCGTTCATGATGCCACTGACTTTACTGGTTGAGCTGAAGATTTCTTGGGTGGAGTTGCCGGCTTGTACCGTCAGTTCGGTGCCGATTTGAATTTTTTCGACCGTTGCATCAATCAATTGCTTGATTTCTTTGGCCGCAGTTGCGCTGCGTTGGGCAAGGCTGCGCACTTCTGAGGCAACTACGGCAAAACCACGTCCCTGTTCGCCTGCGCGCGCAGCTTCAACCGCTGCATTGAGTGCCAAAATATTGGTTTGAAAAGCAATGCCCTCGATGATGCCGGTGATGTCTATCATACGTTTTGATGCGGTGCCAATGTCATCCATAGTGGACACCATTTGATTGGTGAGCTTGCCGCCTTGATCGGCGATACGTAGAGCATCTTGTGCCATCGTGCTAGCTATATTGGCGTTGTCGGTATTTTGCGAAACCGTCGAGGCAAACTCTTCCATGCTAGCCGCGGTCTCCTCTAGAGAGGAGGCCTGTGATTCTGTACGTCCCGATAGCTCCATATTGCCGGCCGCGATTTCGTGTGTCGCTACGCGGATATGCCCAGCATTTTTACGCACATCGCCAACGATGGCGTGTAAGTTGATTTTGACTTGTCGTAGCATTCTGAGGACCTGACCTAATTCATCGGTTCTAGAGGTCGTGATATTCACAGTTAAGTCGCCACCGGCCATAATCTTGCTGGCCCAAAGTGCCTGTCGGCTAGGGAGGATGACTGCGACGTGAAAGCTAAGCCAAAGATAGAGCGTATTGACCACGGCTAAGCCCAGTATCACGGCCAAAGCTGCATCGCCTATCAGTGCTTTACCTTGAGGAAAAAATAGATTGCTAAATACGCTTAATGCAGCAACTAGAAGTAGTGCCACATTAATGGCGATTCTCTGGCTAATGCTGATGTTGAGCAGTGACTTAAACCGTGTCAGTGCGTCGGTTTGAATCACGCTGCCTTGGCGTAATTTTACTTTGTTGGGATTCCCATTTTTTAATTCTTTATACAATTGTTCTGCTTGGCGAACTTGGGCTGCACTAGGCTTAGTGCGCACCGACATATAGCCGGTGGTTTTGCCATTTTCAATCACCGGTGTCACGTTGGCATAGACCCAATAGTGATCTCCGTTCTTGCGGCGATTTTTGACGACGCCTACCCATGGTAGGCCCGATTGTATCGTCGCCCATAAATCGGCGTAAGCCTCTACCGGCATATCGGGATGGCGTATTAAATTTTGGGGCGCACCGATGAGTTCTTCTTCGCTAAAGCCACTGGCTTCGATGAAGTAAGGATTCGCATAAGTGATGTTACCTTGCAAATCGGTAGTGGAAACGATGGAATCGGAGTCACTGATGACGTATTCCTGTTGAGTTACGGGCGTGTTGAGTCGCAAGGGCACTTCCTTGTTCTAATTAGTGAAACGCGGAGACCTCGGTACAAGCTACAACGCAGCTTAAAGTCTAGTTTAATTTCCGCAAGGGAATACAATATTCTATTGGCACTTGATATGTATCAAATTAAACGAGATCAGTCTATGGATTTTCTTGCTTAATTTTGCTTAATGTAGCTGGAAATTGTTATCCCTTTGCATCGTGAAGCTTTATTAGGACTTACGCAAAACAGCCCCAGCGTCGTTGTAGCCGACTCGCCGTGCTCAATCACTGTCTTTGTCGGAACGCCTAGCTGGGACAATTTTGCGTAAGTTCTATTTATGAAACGCGCAAGCGCGAATTCGGCTAAACTTTAAACCTTCCACGTTTTGAGAGCTTTCCATGTCGAGTAATGCGCGCACGCTGAGGTCGCCTGATTTAACCACTGTTTTGTTGGCTACTGGGTTTGTGCTCACCCTATCAATGGGCGTGCGTCACGGCTTTGGATTTTGGCTGCAGCCCATTTCACTAGAACACCAATGGACGCGCGAAACTTTTTCGATGGCGATTGCGATTCAAAATTTGATGTGGGGGGTGTTTGGTCCCTTTGCAGGAATGGCCGCCGATAAGTTAGGCACCGCAAAAGTTATCGTATTGGGGGCGATCTTATTCGCGCTAGGCTTGATCTGGATGGCGTTGGTCAAACAGCCGTTCGGCTTCATCGCAGGCTCTGGTTTATTAATCGGAGCAGCTTTGGCTTGTACGACCTTTGGCGCAGTCAGTGGCATTATTGGTCGCACTGCACCTGAGTCCAAACGCTCATGGGCCTTTGGTATTTCGGGGGCGGCCAGTTCCTTTGGTCAATTTTTGATGATGCCCGTCGATCAGCAATTGATACAGCATGCTGGCTGGCACAATGCCTTGTACGTGTTGGCGGCCTTGATGTTGATCGTGATGTTGCCTATGGCCTGGAAATTACGCGAACCACCGCGCGAAGCCGATACGGGGCCACAGCAAAGCACCATGGAAGCGGTACGAGAAGCCTTTGCACATAAGCCTTTTTTGCTGCTATTAGCGGGTTATTTTGTGTGTGGATTTGAATTGGTTTTTATCGGTATGAATATGCCCGCGTATTTGAAAGATAAGGGCATTATTGATCCTAGTGTGGCGGTGATTGCTTTATCTTTGATCGGTTTGTTTAATATCTTTGGTTCTTATGGTGCAGGGAAATTAGGTGGCATCTTCCCTAAACGCTACCTTCTATCGAGTATCTATCTCAGCCGCAGCATCGTGATTGCCCTCTTTATTTTGGCACCCTTGAGTGCCTATAGCGTGTATGTATTCGCCGCCGCGATGGGATTGTTATGGCTATCGACGGTGCCGTTGACGAATGGTGTGATTGCAGGCATTTTTGGTTTGAAATATTTGTCCATGCTGTCGGGTTTTGTTTTCTTTTCACATCAGTTAGGTAGCTTCATCGGCGCTTGGCTGGGCGGCTATATGTACACCAAAAATGGTAATTACGACGCGGTGTGGGTGATCGTCATTGCCCTCGGCATTTTTGCCACTTTGATTAATTTGCCGATTAATGAAGCGGCTATCGAACGTGACACCAAATTACCCATCACTGCTTAGGCTCAATCAACGTCTATCCATATGAAATTTAAGCCAAGAATTCGCTTTGCATTGATATCGCTCTTGATTGGTGTGGTCTTGGTGTTGGTGTTTTTGGCTTATCTGCAACCCGCATTTATTTTGGATCTGGCGAATCGCTATGTGCTCTGTTAGTGCGCTGGTGAGCTAAGGTCTGGGTTCAAACGCGAACTCGAACTCGAACTTGAATTCGAACAACATATTGACATGTCACTCTACAAAATTACATGTTGATTTCATGTAAAAATTGGGAGAGCGCATCAACTTATTGATGGGGTAAAACTATTTACTCTTGTTTAATGCTTGTTGTCGTCTCTAATTCCTCAAATTTTTCAATTCCCCTTCAAAAAATACAATGGCACGTAATTTGCTGATCATAGGCTAGCGCTCATTCGTCCTTTCTAATTTTTCTTTGTCAGCGGCAACTGAGTTCTTCTTAAGTCGTTTTAAACTTCTAAATTGGGATGACATCATGAGCTTTCTTTCCTTCACGCCGACGGCTGCGGTCGTGCCCGCCAAATCCGGCACGCTGCGCACTGCCTTTTCTCAATGGTTATTGACGAATCACGGTGCTAATTATCGCGCCAATATCCAACAACAAAGATCGCGAGCGCAGGCACAGCGTTTTAAAGCTGACATTGAAGCCAGTAATCCAGAGCATCCAAGTCACATCCCAATGGTGGGCATTATTGGTGGTGGTTTCGCGGGTTTGTTCTCTGGCCTAATTCTGCAATCCTTGGGCATCGAATGTGAAGTGTTTGAAAGCTCAGAGCGCGTCGGTGGTCGCATACGTACTTGGTATTCCACGCATTATCACAGCGACGAGCGCAATCAACATGGCTTGTATGGTGAAATTGGTGGCATGCGTTTGCCGCAGTTTTCTGCGGATATGCTGCCGGTTCAACAATTGGCATTGGCCGTCAATACCGTGTTAGCGCGTAATGGTCGTGATCACGAACAAGTCTTTTGGCGCAAGTTTTATTACAGCTCGCCAGAGCAAAGACTACGCTTTAATAATATGCCCAAGCCTATTACCAATACGCCCGAATACGCCTTGAATGATTTGAATTTTGGTGAGCGTCAAGGTGGCGATATTCCTGATTTTTGGGTCACTCCGCAACAAGATGCGAATGGGAATTCCTATCTGCCGCTCAATAAGGTGTTAGATCAAGTGAATGGGCCTTTCCTCGCCGCATTTGATGATTCATTTGCGAATGGTTTTGAACTCTTAATGCAGTTTGATCAGTATTCCATGTGGGATTATCTGACCACACAATTCACGCTCGGCGACATGGGCGAGTATTACGACCCTGCCATGGGACCAAAGAATGCTTTGTTGCCTTGGTCGATCGCCAGTTACCTCGAAACTACCAATGTTGGCAGTGGTATGTATGCCGTGTCCTTCGTCGAAATGGTGATTGCCGTGTATGACTGGGGTGGCAGTAAAGACCCCTATCGCCCGAATGATCCCGGTGTGTATATGCTGACTGTGGACAAAGGTATGCAACACTTTCCAGATGCCTGTCGCGCTGTATTGGATTTAGAAAAAGGTGTGCATCCTAAAGATGGGCTCATCGCCCAAATTCAAATTGGGATGTTGCCGTCACCGACTACCGGCACATATATTTACAACCCACCTAATCTCACTCAAGACGCGCAAGCTTTACCTCCAACCCTGACACAAAGCGCAGCGCCCACCATCACGGCGGACACCAAACTCGATCGCTGCCGCGAAAAACGCCGTGTGCATTTGAAGCACAAAGCCATTGAGTTAAAACACGATAAAAATCTATACGATGGTCACGGCGGCATGCGTCTCAAGTTACAGCATCACGATGAACATGGATGCGAAAGAACCATCGATAAAGTCTATCCCTACGTCATCACCACGCTGCCTATGGGCGCTTATTTAAATGGTGCGGATCAACTCAATTTACTCAATGACATTTCATTCTCCAAAGCGCAAGCCATACGGGAATGTAATTACATGTCCTCATTCAAGGCTTTCCTCACTTTTAAAACCCAGTTCTGGACTAAAGTCGGCGAGCGTCAAGAGGGCGGCTATGGTGCGGC
>CAYXJI010000256.1:0-5848 GCA_964465175.1 uncultured Burkholderiaceae bacterium
ACCGCATAGTATCGATACCGTGGTGTTGTCGACTCAGCATAGCCCAGATCAAAGTGATGGCAACAAGATGAAGCCTTCTTTTATCGAAGCGATCGTTGAAGAAATTATTCGTCCGGTATTGCCTGCAGAATGGTTGAAAGATACCAAGTTCCTGATCAATCCTACAGGCCGTTTTGTCGTTGGTGGTCCGCAAGGCGATTGTGGTTTAACGGGGCGCAAAATTATTGTTGATACTTATGGTGGTGCTTGCCCACATGGTGGCGGTGCATTCTCTGGTAAAGATCCAACGAAGGTTGATCGTTCTGCGGCTTACGCGGCGCGTTATGTGGCGAAGAATATTGTCGCGGCTGGTTTGGCCAAACAATGTCAAATTCAAGTCGCGTATGCAATTGGCGTGGCGCGTCCTATGAATGTGACAGTCTACACCGAAGGCACAGGCGTCATCCCTGATGAGCAACTCGCCGCGCTGGTTAATGAGCATTTTGATTTGCGCCCACGGGGCATTATTCAAATGCTGGATTTGTTACGTCCGATTTATCAGAAGACGGCGGCGTATGGTCACTTCGGTCGCGAAGAGCCAGAGTTCACTTGGGAGCGTACTGACAAGGCGCAAATCCTGCGTGCTGCGGCTGGTTTGTAAGCTACGTAACTATAAGATTGGATATTTTCCTTGATTCTAAAACACACATTTTCAATCTCTGTGTTATCTAGAAAAAAAAGAAATAGGATGGGAGCGATGCTGCTAGCGAGCGCATCGCTCTTTTCTTTTTCTGAAGGCGTGAAGGCGGAGAGCGCCGCCCCGACGACACCTACACCGAGCAAAGCAATCAACGACTGGTGCAAGCAGATTACGCCGCGCTTACCCAAAGTGTCTCTAAATGAGTGTCGCTTCAGTAACTTAATCCCCAGCGGCGGTAAGTCGATTAAAGGTTTGCCTTTAATGAATCGAGACATTGCCGCCGATCCGCGTGCCAAGCAGGTGACCCGTGTGCTTTTGATCGGTGGCATACATGGCGATGAAAAAACCGCGACCGCCGTGGTTTTTAAGTGGCTAGCAAGCATGCAAAAGTCCGGTGTTCGAGAATTTCAATGGAAAGTTGCGCCATTGGTGAACCCAGATGGATTGCTGGCAGGATCGCTATCTAGTAAGGCGACACGCGTGAATGCGCGTGGCGTCGATTTGAATCGTAATTTTCCGACACCGAATTGGGAAAAAGAGGCGCTGCAATATTGGAAGGTAAAAACCAAGAGTGATCCGCGTCGCTATCCTGGTAAAGCGCCCATTTCCGAGCCTGAAAGTAAATGGATATTCAATACCATCAAGTCGTTTCAACCTGATGTGATTATTTCTGTGCACGCGCCTTTTGGGGTGCTTGACTTGGATGGCCCTGCGGAGCCACCGACCCGTTTTGGTCGTCTGCATTTTAATCGAGTCGGTGTTTATCCCGGTTCATTGGGTAACTATAGCGGTATGCATCAGGAGATTCCGGTGTTGACGATAGAGTTGCCGCACGCTTTGAACATGCCGAGTCCAACGGAAATCGCTAGAATTTGGCAAGATATGCAGGGCTGGATTCGCAATAATGTTGCTGTTCGTAGCAAAGAAGCGCAAGTAAAAATGAACAACAAGTTAATTGACTGATATTGTTTTGTACTAACGAGTCAGCTTGCGTTTATACTTTTCTTGTTCCTGTTCGGAATAAAATCTATTTAATCAATTTAATCAATTTCCTTTTAAAAAATTTATGAAAACAAGAATGAAATTATTAGCCGCCTGTTTATTGTTGACCGGGGCGCATAGTGCTATGGCGCAAAGCGAGGATAAACATCAATGGTTAGAAGATGTGGGCGGAGACAAGGCCTTAGAGTGGGTTAAAGCACGCAATCAAGAGACGCGTCAAAAATTAGATAATGACGCTGGATTTTTGAAATTGCGTAGTGATTTGCAAGTGGTCCTCGACTCTAAAGATCGCATACCTGGCATACAGAAAATTGGTAATGCGGTCTACAACTTCTGGATGGATGCTGAGCATCCACGCGGTGTTTGGCGTAAAACTACCATGGCCGAATATCGCAAGCCACAACCAAAATGGGAAGTCGTTTTGGATGTCGATGCCATCGCCAAAGCAGAGAACGAAAATTGGGTTTTTAAAGGTAGTCAATGCCGCGAGCCAGACTATGATCGCTGCATCATTAATCTATCGCGCGGTGGTGCGGATGCGGTGACGATACGCGAATTTGATTTAAAGACAAAGCAATTTGTAAAAGACGGCTTTAGCTTGCCAGAATCCAAAATGAATGTGTCGTGGCGCGATAAAAATACGCTGTTTATCGGCACGAATTTTGGCGCTGGGTCGATGACGGATTCTGGTTATCCGCGCATTGTTAAAGAGTGGACGCGTGGTACGCCGATCACCACGGCACGCACGATCTTTGAAGGGCAGAAGGAAGATATTAGTGTCTCCGCCAGCCGTGTACATCATGCCGGCATCAGTCATGAGATTGTGAATCGTGCGGTGACATTTTATACTTCCGAAGTGTTTTTGATGCGTGGAAGTAAATTGCAAAAACTCGATATCCCAGCCCAGACTGGTTATGAATTTTTCGGTAAACAATTCATCGTGACACCGAATGAAGCGTGGACAACAGGTGGCAAGACGTATCCGCAAGGCAGTGTGCTGGCGATAGATTTTGAGGCTTTTCTAAAAGGCGATCGTCACTTCACTATTTTGTTTCAACCGACAGAAACAGCCTCCTTTACCGGTATGGCTGCCACCAAAAATGTCTTGCTAATGCAGCTGCTGCAAGACGTGAAAAGCAAGCTCGTGGAATTAAAATTTGTCGGTGGTAAATGGTTGGCACGTAGTGTGAATTTACCAACCATGGGTGCCGTTGGCGTGAGTCCCTTAGATGCCGATAAATCGGATGAGTACTTGTTGAGTTATTCCGACTATTTGACGCCTAGCGTTTTGCAATTGGCGAAAGCCGGCAGTGATCAACGTGAGTTATTGAAATCAGCACCGAGCTTCTTTGATGCCAGCCCGTATCAAACCGTGCAGCGTTTTGCGACCTCTAAAGATGGCAGCAAAATACCTTACTTTATGGTGCACAGAAAGGACGTCAAACTTGATGGCAGTAATCCCACTTTGCTGTACGCCTATGGTGGTTTTCAAGTCTCACTAACACCATCCTATTCAGGTGGCATCGGTAAAGCATGGTTGGAAAAAGGTGGCGTGTATGTTGTTGCCAATATTCGCGGTGGCGGCGAGTACGGCCCGCGTTGGCACCAAGCCGCATTGAAGCACAATCGTCAACGTGCGTATGAAGATTTCGCTGCGGTGGCAGAGGATTTGCTCAGCAGCAAAATCACCACGCCACAGCACTTAGGCGCAATGGGCGGTAGCAATGGTGGTTTGTTAGCAGGTGTCGCACTAACCCAGCGCCCTGACTTATTTAATGCGGTCGTGAGCCAAGTCCCTTTGCTCGACATGCAGCGCTATAACAAATTGTTAGCGGGCGCGTCGTGGATGGGAGAATATGGCAATCCTGATGTGCCAGCAGAATGGGATTACATCAAACAATATTCGCCTTACCACAACGTCAAAGCTGAAGTGAAATACCCGAATGTTTTGTTCATTACATCGACGCGTGACGACCGCGTCCATCCAGGCCACGCGCGTAAAATGGCAGCGAAAATGCTAGAGCAAGGCCATCAAAATATCTGGTATTACGAGAATATTGAAGGCGGTCACGGCGGCGCAGCAAACAATGCGCAACGTGCCGATATGAGTGCGATTACGTATTCGTTTTTGTGGAATATGTTGAAGTAAAAGAACGCTTGCCACAGAGGCGCAGTGTACGCAGAGATTGTGCGCTGCGCCTTTGCGGCAAAAAAAGAATTTGAAAGTAGTCGCATGACCCTGTACCAACTCCTCGCCCAGTTTATTCGTCAACATTGGCGTTCTTATGTTGCGGCTGCTGTTATGTTGCTGACGGTTGCCACCTTGACCGTGTTAATTCCTCGGAAGATTGGTCAAATCATCGATGCGATGGTGGCACATAATTTGGCTGGGGCAGATTTGATGTGGGAATTGGCAACGGTGCTATTGATGGGCCTTGCGATTTATTTTTTACGCGTCGGTTGGCGTTTGCAATTGTTCGCAGCCTCGTATCGCCTAGGTGCGCAGTTGCGATTGCGTCTGTACCAACGTTTGAGCATGCAAGGGCCGGCGTTTTTTCAGCAACAGCGTACTGGTGATTTGATGGCCTTGGGCACCAACGATGCCGATGCGATTGAATTAGCAGCTGGTGAGGCTGCGTTGGCGGGCTTTGATGGTGCGATGACCTTTGTGCTGGTGATCGGCATGATGACCTTGGGTGTGGATTGGCGTTTGACACTTGCCACCTTGCTGCCGTTTCCCTTCATGGCATGGGCGTTTAAACACATTACGCAGCATGTGCACGATGCTTCCAAAGATTCCTTAGAACGCTTCAGCAAACTGAACGATCATGTACAAGAAACCATCTCCGGCGTACGCACTTTGCGCGTGTTGGGTTTGGAGCAGCGCAATGCAGCGCAATTTGCTGAGATGGCCGAACAAGCCGCTGCAGCCAGCCTGAGTGCGCAAAAATGGGAAGCTGCCTACGAACCAGCGGTTGGTGTTGCCTTGACTGCAGCTGGCGCTTTAACGCTGGGTGTCGGTGCGTATTTGGTGTGGCAAAATGAAATGAGCATTGGCAATCTGACCGCATTTAGCATGTATTTAGGCCAGTTGATTTGGCCTATGTTTGCTGCTGGTTGGGTGTTGTCCTTGTTAGAGCGCGGTAAAGCGGCATGGGGGCGTCTGCGTCCTGTATTGGAAGCCGATTTAGTGATTCAAGATTTAGGAAAATTCCAGGCACATCCAGCCGGCACGATACGCTTCGAGAAAGTCAGTTTTTCTTATCCTGGGCAGGCGAATTTGGCATTGAATCAATTAAGTTTTAGTTTGGCAGCGGGACAGACATTGGGGATTGTGGGGGCGACTGGGGCTGGCAAATCTAGCGTCCTAAGATTATTGCTGCGCCAATTTGATACAGTACACGCTAACGTGACTTGGGGCGAACATTCTATCGTGGCTTACCCTTTAGAACGCTTACGTAATGCAATCAATTGGGTAGCACAAGAACCTTTTTTATTCTCCGCGTCTATCGCTGACAATATTGCTTTATCCGATCCGCAAGCGACCCGTGAACAAATCATACGTGCCGCTCATTTGGCAGCAATTCATGACGACATTTTACGTTTTCCCGAGGGCTATGACACGCCGGTGGGTGAGCGTGGCGTCACTTTATCAGGCGGACAAAAACAGCGTGTTGCGATTGCGCGTGCCTTGTTGACGGACAGTCCTTTATTGCTATTAGATGATGCCTTATCCGCAGTCGATACCGATACCGAAACGCGCATCCTGCGTCATCTAGCGGAGCTTAGAGCAGCGCGACCCGAGCGCAGTGCGATTATTGTTAGTCATCGCTTGAGTGCAGTTGCCGAGGCCGATCATATTTTGGTCTTGCGTGAGGGCGCACTGATAGAGCAAGGCACACATCAACAGCTATTGGCTTTAGATGGCTGGTATGCGAGTCAGTGGAAATACCAACAGTTGGAGGCGGATCTAAATGCAGCCTAAAGTTACGCCAAGCAACGAACAGAAAACCGAACCAGCTTCAGAAAAAAAAATGGCGGTTCAACTCTTGGTACAAGCGGCGAAACCTGAGAAACAGCATGTCTTGCTGGGCATACTGTTCTTATTTTTAGCCTCTGGTCTGGAAGCTTTAGGGCCGATTTTAGGCAAGGCCTTTATCGATCATT
>CAYXJI010000257.1:0-5834 GCA_964465175.1 uncultured Burkholderiaceae bacterium
TAATCAGAACCTGTGACGAAGAATCTAAATGTAGGTATCAGGGAATTTGATGTTCGCGCTTGCTGCGCGTAAATGTCAGGCTTTGTGTGCTGCCATTTTTTGTAATATTCACGGTATTGACTTGATCTGCTAAAAAATCGGTCAGTACGGCCTGACGTATTGCAATTTGTTCTGGGAGAAATTGCTTTTCGATTTCTTGAAAAATCATGACTGAATTGGGGTCAACTTTAAGACCTATCCATTTCAGCGGTAGTCGTTGTGCTTTGCTGGTAAGAATAAATTGTTGTTCTACATAGCGTTGAAAGATCTGTATATCTTCGGGATCGCTGAGATCAAACTGACGTTGGTATAAATTCTCCAATAAAGCTTCGACATCATGCGCCATAAAAGTATGGATGATCTCGGTATTGCCCGTATTCGGATTCATGCTGATATCAGTGATACCAGCATGAAACCGATGAGCATGTGCCAGCGCACCGATACAAATCAGTGCGCTAGCCAAGCTAACTTTGAACAACTTGATAAAGTTAAATGTGCTCATCAGGATTCGATTACTTTACTTCTTTTGCAGGTTTAGCTTCGGCCTTAGTTGCGGGCTTAGCCGCTGGTTTAGTTGCTGTTTTTGCTTCCGCGACTGGTACTTCCTTAACAGGGGCAGCGGCAGGCTTCGCAGCTTCTTTCGCTTCTTCCTTTGCTTCTGGCTTAGCATCCGTTTTCAATGGTGTTTTGTAATCCAGCATCATGTCGCTTGGTGGGAAGTTCATCTTGAACAATTCCAAACGTGATTGCGTGATCTTGCGAGGCCAAGAATTATTATTGGTGTCGATATCCGCCGTTTCCAAATAAGGATCTTGCGTCAAGCTCACCATAGGCTCATCAGTGACGATTAGCTTAGTGAATTTCTTGGCGTTGTAACGCCATACTTCAGCGGGAATACGTTGCACCAATTTTTTACCACTTTGCAATTGGATTTCCAAAATCAAAGGCATGACCAAACCACCAACATTAGAGAAATCAACTAGGTAGAAGTGCTTGCCTGATTTCAGCATCGCTTTTTCGTCTGCGTCCAGACCCTTCATCATGTCGTTATAGGTATTACGATCTTTATTGGTGACGGTGAAGTCATCATATTGATTGTAGAAGTCTTTGAGTTCTGGATGGGAATCTAAACGACGTTCCAATTTACCTTTGTCGGCTTGATTCGCGGTAGAAGTAGGCTGAGATGCAAATTGCGCACGACGCCAAGCTTTTTCTACTTCTGGATCTTTGGTAGACATGGTGTATTCAACGATACCGTCGATACTGATATCCACCGGATCGGTCGTGTAGAACCAACCGCGCCAGAACCAATCTAAGTCTGTACCAGAGGCATCTTCCATGGTGCGGAAGAAATCGGCTGGCGTCGGGCGTTTGAATTTCCAACGTTGTGCATATTCTTTGAACGCAAAATCGAACAATTCACGACCTAAAATCGTCTCACGCAAAATGTGCAAGCCCGCTGCTGGTTTGGCATAAGCGTTCGGGCCAAATTGCAAGATGGATTCTGAGTTGGTCATGATAGGTACTTGACCTTGACTTTTCATGTAATCCACGATGCCACGCGGTTCACCGCGCGTGCCAGGATAGTTTTCTTCCCACGCTTGTTCTGCCAGACTTTGTACGAAGGAATTCAAACCTTCATCCATCCAAGTCCATTGACGTTCATCCGAGTTGACGATCATAGGGAAGTAGTTGTGACCGACTTCGTGGATGATGACGCTGATCAAGCCGTATTTAGTCCGTTTGGAATAAGTCGATTCACCAGTTTTTTTATCCTTAGTTGGACGGCCACCGTTGAACGACAACATAGGATATTCCATCCCGCCTTGTGGACCATTTACGGATTGTGCGGTGGGGTAGGGATAGTCTAAAGAGAATTTATTGTATTGTTCTATCGTGTGAATAATCGCTTGTGTGGAATATTGTCCCCACAAAGGATTGGCTTCTTTCGGGTAGAAGGACATCGCTAAGCCATTGCTAGCGCCAGTCTTGTAGCCTTGTGCATCCCAGATGTATTTACGAGAAGATGCCCAAGCGAAATCACGCACATTTTTGGCTTTAAAATGCCAAGTTTTAGCGGATGTGGCGCGGGTTTTTTCGGCTTCTTCCGCTTCTTTTTGCGTCACGATGGCGACTGGCGTTTTGGCAGTGCGTGCTTGTTTCAAACGATCAAGCTGGGTTGCCGTCAAAATTTTGTCAGCGTTGCTCAATTCACCGGTCGCAGAGACAACGTGATCGCTAGGTACGGTTAATTGCACATCGTAGTCGCCGAATTCTAAAGTGAATTCGCCTGAACCTAAGAATTGCTTATGTTGCCAGCCATAGACGTCGTAATAAGCCGCCATACGCGGGAACCATTGGGCGATTTCAAAGATATCGTTCTTGTCGTCTTTGAAATGCTCAAATCCGTCACGACCACCGAGTAATTTACCGTTACCTATGCTGTAATTCCAGTCGATGCTAAAGGCAAATTTGGCACCTGGTTTCAGACTTTGTGGCAAGTCAATTCGCATCATGGTGCGATTAATGACATATTTCAATGCTTGACCGTCAGCGTTTTTAACACTGTCGATTTTGAAGCCACCGTCGAAGTTGTCGCGCTCATTCATGGCTGCCATGGCTTGAAAACTCACCGCATTCGGATTTTTCCAAGCGTCACGGGAGGGTAATGTGCGCGTCTTATTCGCATCAGAATCAGAGCGGAAAATATTTTGGTCTAACTGCACCCACAAATAATTCAAAGTATCTGGCGAGTTATTGTGATAAGTGATGGTCTCTGAGCCTGTGATGGCACGCTTGGATTCGTCCAGTGTGGCGCGTATCACATAGTCGGCACGCTGTTGCCAATAGGCGTGACCGGGCGCACCAGAGGCGGCACGCACCGAACTGGGCGTTGGTAGTAAATCTTCTATTTGACGAAATTTATCGTCAGATTGGCCGCCAGCAAAAGCGGGCATGCTCAAACACAAGAGCATTAATGGAACGGGCAAACGCATTATATTGACTCCATGGAAGGGGTGATGTGACAGGATTATTGTTGTGATAAATATATCCTTACGCTTAGAACGGTATCGCGCCAGAAAGTTCCTGGCGGCGGCAAACTGTTTTTCTTGGCGTGAGGGTAAATTATAGAGTTTGCTTCAATTTTTTTGCGATGTGGACAGGTATAAGCTTCATTGCGCCTGGTTTTTGAAATGAAAACTGTGGTTTTCTTTGTTGACCTGAGTTTGCCGAATGATTACTTGTCTAATAGTTAGGAAAAAGTCGGTAAAATACAGAGCTCTTGTGTGTTCTTGCCAGCCCTTGCGTTTCTTTGTGCGCCGCTTCATTCTTGTAATCGTTTTGCGCAGCAAAAATAAATCGTCAGGTTTTAACCTCATTTTGCCGCCACATCCTATATGGGTTTTTGTTCATGTTTAAACAATTGAAGCAATCCTTATTTGGATCCTCCGAACGGTCGGACAGCGATCTGCTCGTGAGCAACTCGCATGTGGAGGTCGAGCAGGAAAGTGCGACAATACAAAATCAAATCAATGATATCGCTGCTGGTGTAGCGCCGGGTTCGCAAAGCGTGCTCGACCAAATCGAGAGAGAGTGGGAGCCACAACAAGCGGCTTATGCCAGAGCGAAAGTGGAGCGAGATTTATTGATCGACGCGAACAGTCGCATTAACTTTGAACAAGAATTATTGCAAAGAATACGCACCCGTTTGCTGGCGGAGAAGCAAGCTGAAAAATTAGCCCAACAGCGCTTAGAAAAAGAAGCGCAGGCATTGCAGCTATTGGACGAACGGAATCAGGCAGAACAAACTGTGCTCGCCTTGGAACGTCAACAATTAGAGCAGGAAGCGGCGCTGCTGGCGAATGCACAAGGCTTGCTAGAGGGCGAAGCACAAGCCAAATTATTAGCACAAGAAAAAATCGAGATCGCCAAATTGGCACAAAAAAATGCCGAGATGCGCCGTGCCGAAGAACAAGGTAATCATGACATCGCGCAGCAGCGCATCGCTGTAGAAGCGGCGTTATTACTTGCTATACAAACGCAGGCGGAAGCTGATCTGGCAGCGCAAAAGCAAGCGGAACTCAGCGCTCAGAGTGAGCGTGAGTTGCTAGAAAAAATTCAAACAAAAAATGCGGCACAGCAAATGCAATTGGCGGCAGTTCAGGCGAAAGTACAAGCTGATCTTGACGCATTAAGTTTAGCCCAAGCCCGCCTGCTTGAAGAGCAAAAGGCGCAAGAATTACAAGCACAAACAGAGCGTGCGGATGAACAAGCTATCGCAGCCAATAATGCCAAGATAGAAGCCGAAAATGAATTGATGAAGACAGCTAAATTGCGACTTTCTGTTGAACGTGATGGCAAACTGAAAAATACGGAGCGCTTATTTGTCAGTCGCTTAGCGGAGCAAAAAGCACAAGAAAGAATTGCCGCTGAAAATGAGTTGGCGCAATTGATACAAGAAAAATTACAGCATGAAGCGGCATTGATGGAGGCGGCACTCGCCGTGTCGATGGCGGAACAAGAAGCTGAGCAAATCGCTCAGGATAAATTGGCGCAGGAACACCTACTCATGCTCAATGCCGAAAAGCGGGTCGTCGCGGAGAATGAGGCAGCACAGCATGCAAGCCGTCGGCTAGCAGCAGAAGCTAATTTACGCCATCAAGTGGAGCAGCGCGCGGCGGTAGAAATTAGAGCAGAACAAGCGGCGCTGAACAAGCTGGCGCAAACGCAAGAAGCAGAACAATTTTTACAACAACGCTTGCAAGCCGAATTGGACGCACAAGCCGCCGTTATCAAGCGCCAAGAAAGTGATGCCGAAGTTGTGCGGCTAGAACAGCTCAGGCAACAGCAAGAACAATCATTAGTTGAGGCCGCAAACCAACTTGCCGCCGCTGAAATGGCGGCAGAAAAAGTGGCGCGTGAACGCATCGACGCCTCCATTCTGGCGCAAAAAATAGCGCAAGAAAGAATCCAAGCCGAGCAAGATGCCAAAAGATGGGTAGAGCAACGCGTGCTGACCGAGGGTGAATTATTGAGTGCCAATAGGGCGCAATCTGAACTCGAAGCGCAGGCCGAATCCCTAGCGCTACAGCGGCGGGCGAGTGAGGAATTATTGCAAACGCAGCTGGAACAACAGCAAGCCGTCGCACTCCTTGTACAACAAGCTCAAGCGCGTCATCAAGATATCGATCAAGTCTTGCAAGCGCTGACGCAAGAACGACTACAAGCCCAACAAAAAGCAGAAGAAGCTGCTCTGCAACGGGCCGACATGGAACAGCAAGTGACGCAACTGAATACGGCTATCGATGCTTTGATGCAGCGAACAGAAGAGGAGCGTGAACTTCTAGCCCAAACGCATCAAGCGATTGCACGTGAAGTTGAATTGATACAAGCCGCCAAAGCGAAAATTCAAGCAGAAAAACAAGTGATGCTGATCGCACGACAAAGGCATTTGCGTGAACAAGAAGCACAAAGCTTGGCCCAGCAAAGGCAAGCGCTTGAGGTGCAGGCACTAGCCCAAGAACAAGAGCGTACGAGTGAGGAACAAGCGGCAATTAGTGCCCAAGAGAGACGTCTCGCCGCAGAATCGTTGGCGCAACAGGCGATAGACGAACATCAAAATTATTGGCAAAAATTTGCTAGTGCAGACAGCGAGACACCCTCGGCTTTGGCGGACGCTGCAACACCGGCTAACACGATGAGTAATTTCGACACGAGAGATGATTTTGAGCTCTATTTGCAGAAAAATTCGCGTCGACCTTGGGCTAGTTCCGCAGCGATTGCCCTAGTCAGTA
>CAYXJI010000258.1:0-3212 GCA_964465175.1 uncultured Burkholderiaceae bacterium
CGGCTGAGCGGGTGGTGATGTTGAAGGAGGGGCAGGCGATGGAGGTGCGTGCGGCTCGAAATCTAGGCACGACTTGCATGGACATTGATGACGAGCCGAATGCATTGGTGGCTTGAACAAACTAGCGGTGCTCTATGTTCCAACCAAACCTAATGCTTCATTCGCACGTCGCTAATATCTTTGCACAGCTGTTCCGTTGCGTCGAGTACGCGAGGTCCCGCGCGGTGTAGCCAGTCGCCGTTGATGCTGTAAATATTTTGCTTTTTTACCGCCCTGAGGTTGGGGAATTGCGTCCAGTCTTGTAGTAGTTTGCCATTGTCTTTGCCGCTGCTAAATATCATCTCAGGATTGGCTAGTAATAGGGCTTCGATGGTGATGGTCGCGCTAATATCTTTAAGATCGCCAAACACATTGTTACCGCCGCAAAGGCTAATCATTTTTGAGATAAAGTGCTCTCGATTGACTGTCATCAAAGGACTTTTGACCATTTGATGAAAGACCTTGATAGGTTTTTCCGAGTCTTCTAATCGGTAGGTTTCTGTTAGTTCTTGTAGGCGTTGGCGAAATTGTTTTGCGGTATTTTTTCCTACTGCTTCGGTGCCACTTAATATAGCGATGCGTTCGAGTGAACTGGCGATATCTTCGAAATTGCGTGGTTCGCTTTCAAAAACGGTGACTTTGTTGTCGCGTAATTTCTTTGCGAGTTGTTTGGCATTGCCAGAGCCCCAAATGACGATCAAGTCCGGCTTCAACGCCAGTACCCGCTCTAAATCGAGCGCGAAAACATTGCCAACCGAGGCTATTTTTTTTGCTTGTTCTGGATAGTCGCTGTATTCGCTCACGCCAACCAGTAAGTGACCCGCGCCTGCCGCGAAGATCATTTCGGTCACATGGGGCGCTAAGCTGATGATGCGTTTTGCAGGTTTGTCTAGACGCACCGTGCGCTGTGCATCGTCTAGCACACTGATATCGGCGTAGACGTTTTGCATCAAGCCTGCGCTCAGCATGAGTGCGCTCAAAACCAGTTGGAGTTTGCGTGTGCTGAATCGAAAGGAACAGAGTGCTGAGTCTATTTTAAGATTCTTTTTCATACTTCTAAGTTGTCGATTAGGCGTGTATTGCCCAGCTTGGCGGCGCTCAGTACCACTAATTCTTCTTTGTTGGCGATATCTTCGACGCTTGGTGCTTGTAAATTGCTGCGTTTGCGAATCGCAACGTAGTCCGGTTTCCATTCGCGTTGTGCGAGTTCATGCATCGCCCGATGTTCTATCTCCGGCAAGTCGTGGCGACCGCTGCGCACTTGGTCCGCAACTTGATTTAAGACTCTATATAGCGTTGGCGCTTCGGCGCGTTCTTCGGTGCTGAGGTAGCCATTGCGCGAGGATAGCGCTAAGCCATCTTCGGCCCGCCAAGTCTCGGCTGCAATAATTTCGGTTGGTAAGGCAAATTGCTTTGCCATATTGCGAATGATCATTAACTGTTGATAGTCTTTTTTGCCAAATACGGCGACACGAGGTTGCACGCACGAGAATAATTTTAATACGACGGTGCTGACGCCAGTAAAAAAACCAGGACGGAATTCACCTTCTAGGATATCGCCCAAGTCGTTAGGCGGTTGCACCCGATATTCTTGCGGCTCGGGATAGAGATCTTTTTCGCTAGGTGCGAATAGGACGTATACGCCTTCTTTTTCTAATTTTTCGACATCGGCTTGGAAGGTTCTAGGATACTTGTCAAAGTCTTCGTTGGGGCCAAACTGTAAGCGATTGACAAAAATAGACGCAACGACAGGGTCGCCATGACGACGCGCCAATCGCATTAGGGACAAATGACCTTCGTGTAAATTTCCCATAGTAGGAACGAATGCAGTGCGCAATTGACCACGTAGTTGATCGCGTAGTTCTTCAATGGAGGAGATGATTTTCATGGGGAAAGTCTTGGAAAAATAGTGGAAGCAGGGTGAGTGCTTATCGTTTGTTATCGTTTGTTATTGTTTGTTGTGGTTTTTTATTCGTTTGATACGTCAAACGGGCGCATAAGCCAGCCTGACATAGATAGGCGCGTAGGCTTCGGCTTGCGTAATTTCAATCAAAGTCTCTTTGGCCAACTCAAGTAATGCAACAAAATTGACGACTAAAACTGGCGCACCACGACTAGGATCAAACAAGTCTGTAAATTCGACAAACTTACTCGATTGCAGACGGCGCAAAATACTGCTCATGTGTTCTCGTACTGATAATTCTTCACGGCTAATCTTGTGATGTGCTACTAATTTTGCACGACCTAAGACGTCTGCCCATGCTTGCTGCAAGTCCGCAACATGGACTTCCGGCCAATGCAAAACGGTGTTTTGCTCTATGAAGACTTGGGCATGCAAAAAGTCGCGACCTAATTGCGGTACCGCATTTAAGTCATAAGCCGCTAACTTTATTTGTTCGTATTCGAGCAAGCGGCGTACCAATGCCGCACGCGGATCATCGGCTTCTTCGCCTTCTTGTGATTTATTGCTAGGCACCAGCATGCGGGATTTAATTTCGATCAGCATGGCGGCCATCAGCAAGTATTCTGCTGCGAGCTCTAGATTATGCTTACGGATTTGATCGACATATTGCAGGTACTGTAAAGTGACCTGCGCCATCGGAATGTCAAGAATATTGAAATTTTGTTTGCGTATGAGGTAAAGCAATAGATCTAATGGCCCTTCAAATGCTTCCAAGAAAATTTCTAGTGCATCCGGCGGTATGTAGAGATCGTTCGGCAACTTGAATAAAGGCTCGCCATATAATTTGGCGAAAGCCAATCCGTCCACCACATTGGGTGTGCTATCGACTGCTCCGATGATTGGTAGCTCGGTTGCCGGTAAATTGGGAGTAGACATGCGTCCGATCTCTCGTTGCCACTGGCTTAGTAAATCAGCTTGGGCGCTGAACTAGTGGCATTGCGCTTTGCTTAGTGCTTGTTTTGATACACATAAGGCTGCTGCATGACTTTCGATTCTATCGTGCGGCGTTGGCTGTCGAGATCAATCGGTGCTTTATCCCATAGCAAAGCACGACCATCACGTTGACTTTGTTCTAATTGTGGGTTGGATTCTTTTAAGCCGTTAATAAATTGCGTGGCTTCAGATTGATAGAGCGAAAATTGTTTGGAAAATTTCATTGTTTTTCAATCGAAAGTAAAAGTCAGTAACTGAATCTGTAGTCGGGGTTCGC
>CAYXJI010000258.1:3222-3663 GCA_964465175.1 uncultured Burkholderiaceae bacterium
TACCTTGTTATTGGCTATTTTCCTGAGAATTGAAAGAAGGCACTAGGAAAATGTTGCGGCAATTGAGATAAATACTAAGCGAAATCAATTCCTTTTGCTTGTATCGCCTCTTCGAAATGTTGCATGCGACTCAGTAGCAAAGACGGATCCGTTTCTTTCAGTAATAAGGCATTGTGTTCGGATTTTAAGAAACCTGAGAATACGGCGTGCTCTAAAAACTGTAATAGGTGATCATAAAAGCCATTCACGTTCAAGAGGCCGAGTGGCTTATGATGAAAGCCTAATTGCAGCCAAGTGAACATTTCAAATAGCTCTTCCATGGTACCAATGCCGCCCGGTAGCGCGATAAAGCCATCCGAAAGTTGCGCCATCAAAGCTTTGCGTTCGTGCATGTTGGCGACGATGTGAAGTTTGCTCAGTTTGCCGTGGCCGACTTCTCTT
>CAYXJI010000258.1:3673-5828 GCA_964465175.1 uncultured Burkholderiaceae bacterium
AATGACACCAGTCACACGTCCGCCTAAATGGAGTACCTCATCGGCAATGATTTTCATCAAGCCTACATCACCACCGCCATACACGAGTTCCAATTCGTGAGAAACGAGCTGATTGGCAAGCGCGATCGCCGCTCTATGAAAGGCCGGCGAATTTCCACTAGCAGATCCACAATAGACGCAAATTGATTTCATGATAGGAGATCATCCTTGACGTTTGATTTTGAGGAGGTAATCTTGTGATAATTTCTCAAATACTTCTTTCGTGTGTCCTCGCAAATAAGGACTTATTTGCACAATACCTTGGTAACAGCCGCGTGCGAGCGATTCGGACATGGTTTGCAATTCTGTGTATTTGCGTGGATTGCGAACATACTCATAAGAGAGCCAATAGCTAGCAACCACTACCATATTGGTGGCTAGTGCATCAATAGTGATGTCATCTGCATCAAATTCGCCGTCTGCGCGTAGGCCAATGCATAGCTCGGTCGCGACTTTGATCTTGTGATTGAGAATTTGCTTAAAAGTAAGTTCAAGTTTGCGATTGCGTGAAAGTAAATCGTTTAAATCGCGGTAAAAGAAACGATAGCGCCAAATGAGCTCAAAGGTCAGGTGCAAATAAGTCCAGATATCTTGAATATTGGCTTTTCGTCCTTGTGGAAACGCCAGCTTCTTGTTGATTTCTTCTTCAAATTGAAGAAATAAAGAATTGACAATGTCTTCCTTATTGCGGAAGTGGTAATACAGATTGCCAGGAGAAATACTCATCTCATCGGCAATAATTGTGGTGGTGATGTTCGGTTCGCCAAAGTCATTAAATAACTTTAATGACAAATCTAAAATTCGGTCACGTGTTCTTCTTGGTGTCTTGATTTGCATCTTGAATGCCTATTGATCTTGTCGCATCGCAAGTAGCGATGATTTGGCAATAGAATATCATTGAATTAAGTAAAAACCCAAATTTAAGCGTGCAAAATTCCAGTTAGGCGAAATCAAATACGAATATTTTACCTTTTTGGTAATAACTTTATACGCAAATTTGATGCGTTAGATTCATCTGCGGTGTCTCTATTTTTGTTTTTCTGGTTTGGGTAATTGAACTAAGCGTGTCTTGGCTAACTTGTCGTGCAGGAACTGCCTATCTTTGACAAACAAGGCGGTTGCCGCCCAAGTACAAAAACCTACTGTAACTGGTATGGCGATATAGCTATTCTTTAAGCTGAGTTGGGACGAGACAATAAAACCTGGAAGAAACCACATCCAAGCCAGACAATATCTGACTATCGCTTTTACGACGGGGATTTGTTGGTCGTCATCGTTGACGAGTTTGATTTGCCAAGTTTGCATTGCCAGAGTCTGTCCGCTACGACGCCAAAAAAAGACGAAATAGGCGCCGATCACAAAGAAAAGTAAGGCTTCTCGCGTATGTCTCAGGTGGAGGGCGTGCCGACTTTGTGTGGCGATATCGAAAATAGAACTAACGAAAAAAATAACGCCAAAAACTAATAAAGCCTCGTAGATCATACATACGAGGCGGCGTTTCAAGCTTGCGGTAGGGTAGTGTGTTGCTGCGTTGATTGGATTCACGTGCGAGTTTCTTTGTTCATCATGAAGCTATTTTACTGCAACTGCACATGCATAGTCTCAATTATCAGTTTGATTGTCGTCTTGTATTGGTAGCGATGTGGCTACAAACCTAGACGTGGTGCTACTTAATTCCCGCCTGCGATGCTGGGCTACTCGCAGGGGCGACTGGCGGCGGGCCTTTCTTTATTGGTGCCAATATCTGGCCAGTCCGTTTTGATTCTGGTTGTATGGTTGTAATTATTTTCTTGGTTTTTGCTTCATTCGCCAGCTTAGCTTTCTCTTCGTCACTTAATTGTTGATATTGCTGCCATTGCGCTGATTTTTGTTCGGGTGTCTTTTTTGTTGTATTGGAAAAATTTTCTCTCACTGCCATGCGTTGTTCTGGCGTCATATTGACCCATGCTTGCACGCGCTCATGCACACGATGTTGTTCTTCTGGCTTCATGTTTGCATATTTGTTTGCAATACCCAGCCATTTTTTCTTGCGTAAGTCATCCATCTTGTCCCACTCTTTCGCAAGGGGGGAGAGTGCTGCTTTTTGCTCGGCAGAGAGGTCGACCCAATTGGTCTT
>CAYXJI010000259.1:0-689 GCA_964465175.1 uncultured Burkholderiaceae bacterium
AGTGTCAAGTCTTGTCATTCAAGATTTAAGCTAAAACCGTCAATTCAAAACCTGATCCCATTTCTCCCAGATGGCCTCTAGCCTAACTCAATCACCGCAATCATTTCGCCGTCTTCATCGATACCAATTTCTTTAAAACCAAAGCTAGCATAAAAAGGCTGCGCTAGCGGGTTTTCGGGATGGTAGCAAATGGTGATGCGTTTCAATTCAGGAATGCGTCGAATTTCAGCTAAAGCTGCGTCCATCGCACTTCGCCCTACTCCTTTTCCTTGAAAGCGATGATCAATCATGAAACGATGAATGCCGGTTTGATGTGCCACTTCACAATCGAAGGTGTGATACATCAAGAATCCGACCAGTTCATTATCGGCATAGATAGCCCGCGGGTGATAATGCGGATCAAACTTCGATTGTGCAATCGAATAGGTATTACTCGCTAAATAATCTTCTTGGTGTTTTAAGAGTTGCAACTCCACGACCGCATCGAAGTTATCGTAGGTGACTTCTTTTAATTCAATCGTTCTTACCATTCTTTACTCTACTATTCTCGTTTGTGGTCTTGATTCGATTACGTATTTTCGCTTAAACAAAGTACGGGGTCAGGCACGAATGGCACGTACTTCTGCCCTAAGTCCATGAATTAAATCAGAAAAGCAGGCTAGCGTAATGCTAAGCTGCAGTGGCCCAAC
>CAYXJI010000259.1:699-3968 GCA_964465175.1 uncultured Burkholderiaceae bacterium
ACGCTAGCCCCCCCCCCGCAGGCATCATACTCGTTCATCACAAACCCAGCAAAGTCGTTTTCGTCGCCACGCCTCTTCTAGAATCTCCCTCATTAAATCCACAGTGTTCTCAGCTCTTTCTACACTCCACCATTACCATGCGGCATCAAACAATATCTATACAAAGAACAGGCACAGATTTTGCAAATAGTTTATTTGCCTGGTGCCGTCCAAGCAGAAAAAGGTGATAACAGCTTAACTCTGCCCATCACCCAACATTGCAGCAAGCGAAAGCCGTTTCTTCAAACACGTAAATTCACATGTAAAGATAAAACACTTATGACTACCTCCAACAATGTTCAAGCTTTACCCAGCCAAACCATGAATTTTTCGGTGGCGAATCCTACGCCCTCTTCCAACCTCTCGCTGACCAAATCTCAAGGCGCGGGCTTTCGTTCGCAATACAGCACTTGGTCACTCATGGAAAACGCTGGCTTCATGCAATTTAATCTCCAGCTCAGCACGCCTGTGCGTGTCGCTTGGAGCATGACGGTCTGTGCCGCTTTGGTCGATGGCAAAGCGAATAATCCGATTTCAATCAGCGTCAACGGCTTTCCGTTCATTCCTGATTACGTGGACCAAGATCCCAATTTCCACACGTTGAATTGGGCGATTCCGCCCTCCTTATTAAAAGCGGGCGATAACCTTATCACTGTCACGTTACTCAGCGCGGCAAGCAGCCAATTTTTTATTCAGTCAGTCACGGTGGGCGCCACGAGCCTGACTCGTAACAATGCATGGAATAATGGTGGCAGCTTTCAAAATACGGATTTGTTGTGGTATGCCAAAGCTGTTGGTGCGATGATGTCGCGCTCGCTAGACGACCCGACCAGTTGGTGGTTTTTTGCAGCGATGCACGGTCAATACATTGTCAATGACGATGATCCCAATACACCAGCACCGACCGGGTTTCCTAATTGGGCCGACATTCCCCCCGTTCCCCTTGTACCGACCAGTCCTTTGCCTAGCAACGCACTCATCGCTCAGTATTGGGATCAGTGTCAACATGCGGGTTGGTTTTTTCCACCTTGGCATCGCGGCTACCTGTACGCACTCGAAAACATTCTGAACATTATCGTCCAACAACTAGGCGGGCCAGCCAACTGGGCTTTACCTTATTGGAATTATCTGGATGCAGATACCATTGAATTGACGATGCCGCCCGCATTCGCGCAAGCACAACTACCTGACAGCACGCCCAATCCACTTTTCATCACGGCGCGTTATGGCATCCAAGGCAACGGCAAGATTTATATCGATCCAAGCGTCGTCAATCAGTTGTGTCAGCAAGATACCGCCTACACCGATGCTTACGGTGGCGGCAATACCGAGGGATTTGCCCGTTTTGGTTCATCGGCGGGTAATCTCGAAAAAAATCCGCATAATAAGGTTCATGTAGAAGTAGGTGGACAAGCAAGCCAAAGCTTGTGGGGTCTCATGGCGGATCCGGGCCTCGCTGCACTGGATCCAATTTTTTATCTACACCACGCCAATATCGACCGTCTGTGGGCGAGCTGGAATCAAACGGGTAATGTGAATCCCACCGATACAGACTGGCTGGAAGGCCCGAATGACAGTGATCCTAGAGGCAATCGTCGACCATTCTATATGCCTAATCCCGATGGTTCGGCGTGGTTGTATTATCCCTCTATGGTGAACACCCTAGATCAGCTCAATTACCTGTATCAAGATCTCGGCGCGCAAAGCAGTGCCACAAGGTCTACACTGATGACGACCCGTTTACGCACTTTAAGCAAACCTCCTACTCTGGCTGCAACTACCATCATGCAAAACAAAGACACCCCCGAATTATTTGGTGCTTCCAACCAAAAAATCAGCCTCGGCGCGGCGGCGACCCAAGTCAACGTTAGACTCGATAGCACACCAAAACAAACGCTGTTAAAGAGTCTGGAATCGGCCAGCAGCCATCAATTGCCTGACGATGTCTACCTAGTGTTAGAAGGCATCAAGGGAAGCATGGATGCGGCGATCTATAAAGTCATCGTGAATAATATTGATGCGGGCCACTTCTCACTCTTTGGTATCCGCAAAGCGACTTTGCAAACGGGTCATCATGCTGGTGCTGGCCTAACCGTGAAGTTAAATATCTCCACCATCGCCGATCAATTGCACCTGGCGGGTGATGTGCCCGATAATCTGGATATCAAGATAGAACCACAAGGGTCTATCCACGCCGATGGCCCAATTTGCACCATAGACCGCATCAGCGTTTACCGTCTGGCTAATCAGTAACAAGTCGAAGACCTAGGCCATGAGACTATCAGCAGCACTCCAACGCAAAATTAATTGCTTGCTGATTAGTCTCAGCCTGATGGCTTGGGCGCTGTTGATTTTCAAGCCTGGTGGCAAGCTCGATATGGATATCTGCCGCGCCTTTGCACCAACGGCATCTTGGCTTAGCTTAGTGCAATTAGAGCGTCTCGATCTGATTTGGGATCACTTGCTGAGTTGGTGCCTGATGGTGCTGGCGATGATGTGCCCGAAATTAATTCTACCCATTCACCAGCTCGTCGCACTCAGCCTCAAGCGCTTGCGTCTCGTCAACGCGAGCCTATTTGTACTCGGCTACCTCACCAGTTGGACCCTAGCCGGTATCTTGATACTGACCATCAGCCTGAATGTCCAGCGACTACTACCGCAGTCTTATCTTCCAGCCCTAGTTTGCTTAGTGCTGGCACTCATCTGGCAATGTTCGCCGTACAAACAGTTTTTTTTGAATCAAGGCCATCAGCACACAATCATCCGGGCATTTGGCTACCAAGCCGGGTTCGACTCGTTCGCCTATGGGATAAGGCATGGCCTGTGGTGCGTGGGTTCAGGCTGGCTACTGATGTTATTTCCTATGCTCCTGCCCACGGCACATCTCTCAGCCATGGCATTCATCACCATCCTCATGCTAAGCGAACACCTGCAGCACCCGCGCGTTATCAAATGGCGCCTTGATTTACGGCTGCAATTGCTACGTTACTTGATTGTGCAGGCTAAAAAATACCTGGCTAGTATTCAATGGCGCACGGTTGCGGATGGGGAGAAGTAAGTTGGTGAATCCAAATCAAAGCGGGCTCGCTAGGTGGCAATACCACTTGGCCGCAGAGACGCAGAGCGACGCGGAGAAAATCAAAGTCATCATTGCTTTCTCTGCGCCCCTCTGCGCCTCCGCGTCTCAGCGTTGAGGGGTTTTAGCCTCATTCCTCCATGCAGTTTCCCTA
>CAYXJI010000259.1:3978-5815 GCA_964465175.1 uncultured Burkholderiaceae bacterium
GGCTAATTGACGGCATCCCATCGCAAATGACGCGCACTCGGAACGACGCATTGCTTTGCCCGATTTCTGCGATAAAAATCTCACCACTTTGTTCCTATGCCCAGCTTATAGCTATGATTCTTTATGTGCCCGCCTGAAAATTGCAACATATCCAGCATCAATTTAGCGCTGAGGTAAACCCGTGCGTTGAGTTGATAACGCAGGCCAGCCTCGGACTGTAAGATCAAATTAATTGGTATGTGTTGAGGAAAAATAGCATCTGCTTTTGCGTAAATATCCCATCTTTCATCGTCGAATTTGCGTTTAAACTCAGTCGATACTATCCACGCATTGAGTGAAAATTGATTCGGTCCCGCACCGATCATCAGTTTATTGTAGGTGCCTAACAACTCCCAACTACCGTGCTTATCTTGCCAGATATTGCGTCCCAGTCCAAGGCCGTTATAGCTTAAATCGCTGTTTGCAGTGACACGATCGCGCTGATAAAAGCTATTGCCGCGCGTGAACCAGTTGGGCGTCCAAAAATAGTCGACAGCATATTCTCTCTTTTGGCTGTCTTCCGTTTTTTTACCGTCTTCACTGTCAATGCGTTTTTTAAGATCCACAATATGTCGCCACGCATTACGTTGCCATGTGACATTCAGATCCATTTCAGCATAGCGCGTTTGTGTTTTATTTTGAAGGCTTTCAATGCTGGCTTCGGCGCGTCCTTGCAACTCGTTTTGCGGCTGGCGTACCTCTATCGCTGCAGGCTCAGCATGTTCGTTGGCGCGCACTGCTTCGTAGTGTAAGTCGCGCAAAGCGATGCGCTGCCCACTGACAAGTGCATATCCAGGAGCATCGGCAATCAGGACCGCGTTTACTGAGTCCCCCGACTTGAGTCGCAGCTCGATGGCACGCTCACTTGCCACGCTGACGATCATGGCTAGCGCGATGCTAAATTCGCCCGCGTATTCCGTTTTAAAAACCAACTTTTCTTCGCCGATTTTCAGTAATCGACCGCTGAGACGATCACCATTCACGAGATGTATGGTGTCGGCCAAAGCGCAGGTAGGCACGTAGATGAGTAAGCTCAACAGCAAAATGCGGAATCGAACTAGTTTACTGAGTCTCACAGACACTTACCTCCAATACGGTCAAAACAAGCAATCGATATTCTCAACATGGACGATTGTAAGTAGTTTATTTAGTGAGGCTCGTTTTTTGAATACCCATCACAAACTCTTTTCCTTTTTTATTCAAAAAAGGCGTTAATTCTGAATAAGTCACTTCGATATCGTCGGTGCATGCTTGCGTGACGTGGGGGAATTGTTGCGTAAATACGAATCCACTTTTACTCAAACGAATATCGTATTGCCGATTCTCTTCAATGACGCTCAGACAGTTATTTTCTTCTTTTGCCTCTTTAGGATTGAAGGCAAGGCGCTGCTTGATTGCCCGCTTTGTAATGAGTCGATTCAAGCCTTCTGGCGCTGTTTTATTTTCTGCCTTGATCCACTGCCAAGGATTAATCATCTTGCCAGTTAATAAATCCCAAGTGAAATAAGTAAAACCAGAAAACGGATAGGCACCACCACAATCACCAGAACTGCGTGACACAAAAGAAATCCATCTTTCATTCCAAAACACCGGCAGGATAGACACTTCATATTCTGGTTTTGCCGCTTTGCCTTTTTTTACTAAGCTCAATTCCTCACGGATAGGACAAGCAAAATAAGCCGATAACTCTACTCTGAGTTGGTTCGCTAATAAGGTATTGAGCAAAGCGATAGTGTCGCCCTGCCCTAGCAATTCGACTGCGCTCACCGTAGTGCCCATTCCAGTAAGTAGCCGGTAT
>CAYXJI010000260.1:0-5813 GCA_964465175.1 uncultured Burkholderiaceae bacterium
ATGATCGTAGCGATCATCAAGGCTAATTGCCATAGCCAATTAGCATACTCTGTCTTAGAACATTGTCTATTGCTGCTAGTGAAATAAAACAGCACAATAGCCCGTTCAGACTCTCATTCGTAATCGCCCAGTGTTCAGTTTTAAGCGCGTCTAGATCAAATCAGATGCCACCAAAAAGAAAGACTGGGAATCAAGGCTGAAAAGCCCTTTCGTTTAGGCGGCAAATATGAAATTTATTGACGAAGCAAGAATCGAAGTCATCGCAGGTGACGGCGGCAACGGTGTCGCATCCTTCTGTCGTGAAAAATTCCGACCATTCGGCGGTCCCGATGGTGGTGATGGCGGTAACGGCGGCAGTATCTTCGCTGTTGGCGACCGTAATATCAATACCCTAGTTGATTTTCGCTATTCCAAATTGCACAAAGCCAAAGATGGTGAAAATGGTCGTGGCGCAGATTGCTACGGTAAAGGCGCAGACGATATCCGTTTGCGTATGCCTGTCGGCACTTTAATTATGGACAGGAATACCGACGAAGTCATTGCCGATATTACTGAGCATGGTCAAGAAGTTTTGTTGGCCCGTGGTGGTGAAGGTGGTTGGGGTAACATTCATTTCAAATCGTCGACCAATCGTGCGCCACGTCAGCGTAGCGATGGTAAAGAAGGTGAACGTCGTGAGCTGAAACTCGAATTAAAAGTATTGGCAGACGTTGGTTTGCTAGGTTTGCCCAATGCCGGTAAATCGACTTTCATTACGGCCGTGTCAAATGCCCGTCCGAAAATTGCCGATTATCCTTTCACGACTTTGCATCCTAACTTAGGCATGGTTCGCGTCAGTCACGAAAAGAGTTTCGTGATCGCCGACATCCCAGGTTTGATCGAAGGTGCGGCCGATGGTATCGGTCTAGGCGTACAATTTCTCAAGCATTTACAGCGTACCGGTTTGCTCTTACACATCGTTGATTTGGCGCCATTCGATGATGATGTCGATCCAGTCAAAGATGCAAAAGCACTGATTAAAGAATTGGCCAAATACGATGAATCACTGGCAGAGAAACCACGGTGGTTAGTCTTGAATAAGTTAGACGTAATTAGTGAAGACGATAGAAAAAAACGCGTTAAAGATTTCGTGAAGCGTTTCGGCTGGAAAGGTCCAGTTTTTGAAATTTCCGCCCTAAATCACGATGGCTGCCAAGCTTTGGTCAATGATATCTATGCGCATTTGGCGGAAAAGCGCCAAGCAGAACAGCGTTCACAAGAAACTCAAATGAAGGAAGAAGCGCAGGGGATTTTGTCGATTGATCCGGATGATCCACGTTTTAAAGTGATTGATTAATTCACTAGGATTGATCTGATCAAGATGTAAAAAAAGCCGACCTGTTCGGCTTTTTTTGCTTGCGGAAATAACGCTCAAGAAAAGAAGGTTTAAACCAAGATTTCAAACAGATGCACTTTCAGCTATTTTTTTAACATACTCCAGCACCAATAGGTCGCCATTTGCAGCTCATTCACAGCAGGGTTGCTTCAAAAGTACATTCGTCGACATCTCAAAACCCTCATCTCAAACCCCATTCGCAATTCTGGGCTATACGCTATTTCAAGAGATACGTCTCTTCGACGCCTTCCCCTCCCTAATTTGGCAACATTCGCTTGAGCGTCCGCCGCAAGTTTTTCGTCACTTGTAAAAAATTTTCGTTGTGCTTTTCGGTGTCGCGGCTTGCATCATTAGGAACCCCGGTAAAAGTCAATGAAGGCGTCAGCGCTACGCCAAAAATGTATGTACTAAAACTAGCGCATGCCGAAGTCATTGAATAAAAAATACCATTTAGTAATTGTGCAGGTTTATTGAACTAGATTTCCACTACTTATTTTTGAAAACAAAATTAAATTTTAAAAAACAAAATTTTTTCCGGTTTAGTGTTGTTAATTTAAAAAATGCAAAATTATATTCATATTTAAAAATTGAATAAGCTTATTCGGTTTTTTGCAATTAGAATCATTGATTGCCGCATGCTATCGATACTCAAATTTAGTCTACATAGAGTCTCCAATCGGCCTCTTTTAAACCAACATATTTATTGGATGCAATTTGATGAAAACCACAATTGGCGCAGGTAATTTTGCGATAGTTCGGAGCCCACTTTTACCCATTTCTGTTTTTCAGGAATGGAAGCAAAGCGAAGATGCCGATGACTACATCTTGGCACTTTACGATAATCCCTTAGTCGACGAAGCTCTCTATATATCTAGTATGTCTTTACATGCTAGGCTGCAAGAATTGCGACGTGGTGAGGGCGAAGCCGCAAAATATAAAAGCGAGCGTAAAAAATTGGTTGCGAGTCTGGCGAAGTTTATCAGTCGAGCCGCATATCGTTGTACGCCTTTTGGCCTGTTTGCTCAGGTGCAACTTGCCCATATCAAAAATCAAGCTACGGGAAATGATTTTGCTACACGCCAAGTTCGTCGTGGAATTCACCTTGATGGCGCAATTGAAACTCGGTTGATCGAAAAATGTCTAGCGGATTACGACCTAAGAGAAAACTTGCAATGGCAAATTTCCAGCACGGCCTTTATTCATTGCTCACATTTAAGTTATGTTGACTGGGTTTATCAGACCAATTGGCAGCGTACCTATCGCTCCGTTGAACTCAGTCTAAATGATGCCTTATTGGTTTTAAAAAATGAATGTCAGGAACCGCGTAGTTTCTCGGAAATCTGCGCTTTATTGACATCGGATCCCGATATTAGCTATGAAGAAGCGCGTGAATTTATTCATGAAATAATCTCCCGTCGGCTTCTGCTCCCCATTTTGGCGGCCAGCTGTAGTAATCACTGTAGCTTCGACGCTAGTTTAGAAAAAGCGTCACAACATCCCGCATTCCAAGCTCTTCGTGAAATTCAAGTCCAGCTTCATCATGCCCGTAGTAAAGCCGACAGCACCGAATCACTCGTGCCTGAATATGAAGCTATTTATCAAACAACAGAAAAATTACTGGGCTCAAAGAATCTGAGTTTGGGAGTTGTGCAGATCGATAGTCTGCTACCAGACTCAAGTACGATCAACAAAAAAGACGCCGATAATTTGGCCTCCGCGGTGCAACTCATTGCTGCGCATTGCTCTCGTCAAGGTTCGGTTATGCGTGATTACAAAGCGCTCTTTCGTGAACGCTTTGAAGATAGAGAGATCAATCTTGCCTATGCGATGCACCCAGAATTAGGGCTTCCCTATCCAGATAAAGGGTGGTTAGACTCTCCATTGTTAGATGGTTTGCGCTTGGGTGGTGGAGAAATGGGCGTAGGCGGCCCTAGCACATCGACACTTTATCCGCTCGATAAATATCTGATTAAAGTCTTATTTGAGCATGCGAAGAATCCGACGGAAGTGATACGGATTAGTGCTGCTGATCTGGAAAAATTACCTGCGACGAGCATCAATAAATATACCTTTGCTGAAGGGTTGTATGCGCATGTTAACGCCCATCCGACCAAAGCAGATCAGGATCCAATTCTAGAAATTAGACATATTGGTGGCCGCAATGGATTGGAATTGATCGCACGTTTTACTCATCTGAGTCCAGAGATGACTACTTGCGCACAAGAATATTATCGAGAATATGGACAGCGAGATGCTGACTGTATTTATGCAGAAATCATTCACCATCCGCAAGATAGAATTCTTAACATCATCCGAAAACCTCGCTTAAGTGAGCACGACATCGTATTTGCAGGTGCCAGTGATCTACCTCGCTCGCAACAGTTTTGGCTGGAAGACCTAACGATACAGCTCAAAGGCGAGCGTTTCGTATTGCGCGACCGAAAAACGGGCAAGCAAGTTATTCCGCGTCTGACTAGCGCTCATAATTATGGCGCGAAGCAATTAGGTACTTATCAATTTCTAGCGATGCTACAAGACGATGATAGTCCTTGGATTGGGTTTAATTGGCCGCAAGCAGTTGAAGATTTCGATTACTTGCCACGATTGGAAATTGAAGGCGTTGTAGTTGCGCGCGCGCGCTGGACGCTAAGTAAGAAAGACATTAGCGCACTAAATATAGCTTTGGTCGATGAGAAACTTGAAGAATGGAGAACTCAGCGTAAGCTTCCTCGATTTATCAGCCTTGATCAAGGTGATAACCATCTTCCAGTAGATCTTGAGAATATCGCATCGGCTAATTTACTACTTGATGAAATCATTAAGCTGCCGAGCACGCATGTCTTTGAAAATTTGAGTTTAAGTCTCGCCGAAGAAAATCACTTATGGTCTAAGCATACACAAGAATGGATCATGCCCTTACATCTTCAAATGGAAGCGAGCGAAATCCAAAAAACAATACAGGCCGCTCCCAAAAATATCGCGTCTGAGGGGAAAATCTGCGCTAACTTTGACGAATGGGTTTATCTCAGAATCTACACTGGTACAGGTTACGCGGATCGCGTGTTACGAGATTGTCTCGCACCTGTCATGCGAGAAGCTCAACAAAGCGGCCTAATCGATAAGTGGTTTTTTATACGCTACAAAGATCAATTTGAGCATGTGCGTCTGCGTTTTCATAGTCCACATCAAGCCGATTTGATGGCTACTTTAGTTCAACTACAAGCGCGACTCAAACTCGCTCGTCAAGATGGTTTGCTATGGCGTATCCAAACCGATGACTATGTACTTGAAGAAGAGCGCTACGCTGGTAAAGAGGGTTTGGCGCTCTGTGAAGAGCTATTTAGATTGGATTCTGAGGATGTGTTGCGACTGCTAGAAATTGAAGAGGAATATCAAGGTGATCATGCGCGTTGGGTCTATGCCATTGCTTCGGTTGATCACTATGCGCAGCGACTCTGTCCTGCAACACCAATAAGAGAAAAGTTACTCGACAGCCTAGCCGAGAGTTTTTTGAATGAGCACTCGAGTACCAATACACGCTCTACTATTATCGTTGCTCTCGGCGGCAGATTTAGAGATATGCGCAAGCAATTTGATGCCTTAAAAAATGGTACACCTGCACTTAATGCATGGGGTGGACAGTTGCAACAACAAGCGCCAGCTCGCGATGCAATACTCGAACAATTACGTGTTGTGCTTTCGAACTTAAGTGAAGAAAAACAACTCGGTGTCTGGCAAAGCCTAATGCACATGCACTGTAATCGACTCGCACCTAGCGATCCACGTCGTCACGAAACGGTACTTTACGATTTTGCAAAGCGCTTAGAACGAGCGCGCCAAGCCAAACAACGAAACACGCAACAGGTGCAAGCATGAGTAGCGCATGGCAAGAGCAATATTGGGCGATCAATAAAAAAATCTTACATAGATTGGAGTCTAGTGTCAGCCAAATCGATAGTGATTTTACTTACGCAAGTGGATTGCCGGGCCAAATGATGGCGATGGTTTGCCTAGCGGAACACGATGAGAATTACCAGTTAGATCGCGACCTAATTGAAGATGGCCTTTGTCGTATGTTGTCCGCTCTGCCAAAACTTGGATTAGGCCTTTTTCAAGGCAGTACTGGTTTGATGTTCTGTGCTTTTGAAATTGAGCGCCATCTAGATTTTGGTTTGGTCGAAGATTCTGCTTATGACTACGATGTATTTGTACTTGATTGCTTGAAGCATGAGCAAAATTTGCCGCATCACTTTGATCTTATTAGCGGCATAAGTGGGCTAACCGTGTATGCAGTTTATCGTGCGCAGCAGACCGGAAGCAAGGAGCTATTGCAGGCGTGTATCGCTCGCCTAGAAAAAATGTCGACAAAACATGAGGTCGGCACTCATTGGTTCACGCCTCCCGATTGGATTCGAGGTTTTCCCATGGGAGAAATGAA
>CAYXJI010000261.1:0-5398 GCA_964465175.1 uncultured Burkholderiaceae bacterium
GCACTGTCTTCGTCGGCACGCCTAGCTGGGACAATTTTGCGTAAGTCCTATTTCAAAAGGCGAGTTTGTGAAAAAATAATCTTCACAATCATGCTTGGTGGATTTGTCCGGCCATCACATAAAGATAGATGTAATCCAGATCATGCTCATTCTGATGGGGCAGACTCAAGCTATAAGAACTTTGCTTTAGACTTAGGTTTTATCCGCATCAGTATCCTTGTCAGAAGCGGGATAATCCTGTAAGTACCGCATAAATCCAGCTTTCGGCATTGGCCTTGCAAAATAATATCCTTGCCCTTCACCACAGCCCTCCGCTTGCAAAAAATCGGCTTGTCCTTGGTTTTCTATGCCTTCCGCAACGACGTTAAATCCCATGCTCCGACCTAAGGCGAGGATTGCACGTACGATGGCAATGTCTTTGCTGCTAGACGGGATGTCGCGAATAAACGCGCGGTCGATTTTAAGTGTGTCGATGGGAAGTTCGCGCAAATACGCAAGGGAAGAAAACCCCGTCCCAAAGTCATCAATCGCTGTAGTCACGCCTAATTTTTGAATATTTAACAGAACTTACTTCATCGCTTGCGGATTTTCCATCATGAAGCTTTCGGTGATTTCAATTTCCAAAACGCCGTGAGGAATCTGATATTTTTCCATATGATGCTGAATCGTAGCGACAATATCACTGCGATAAAACTGCGGACCCGCGACATTGATGGCCAACCGTTTGGCGTTGAGTTGCTGCCTGCGCCAGTCGCTAAAATCGGCACAGACCAGATCGATCACTTGCTCTCCGATGGGGAGAATCATGCCATTCTGTTCTGCCAGCGGGATAAAATCGAGCGGTGGAATCAGACCACGGTGGGGATCGCGCCAACGCACCAGTGCTTCAGCCCCCAGAAATTGCTGACTCGCTAAGTCGATCTGAGGTTGGTACCAGATTTCGAATTCTTTGTTTTCTATGGCCCGTCGCAAATCGCGCTCGGCGCTTAATCGCTGTTGTGCTCTTAAGGTCATTTCTGCTTGATAAAAGCAGTAGGTGTTGCGACCCTTGGCCTTGGCTTCATACATGGCAGCATCGGCATTGCGTATCAGTTCATTGCCATCTTCTGAGTCATCCGGGAAAATGGAAATGCCTACACTACTAGTGACCATTACCGTGTGGTCGTCCACGATATACGGTTGTTGTGAGGTGATGAGGATTTTGCGTGCTGCTTCGATCGCATCGTTGCTGCTGCTGAATTCGGAAATCAGTACGGCAAACTCATCGCCACCCAAGCGCGCGATGGTATCTTCTGCACGCATCTTATCGCTTAATCTCTGCGCGACCAGTTGCAGTAGTCGATCACCGATAGGATGTCCCAAGCTATCGTTGACTGTCTTAAATCCATCTAGATCAAACAGCACAATGGCCAGCTTTTTGTGATGCCGTTTAGCATGCGTCAAAGCCTGAGTGACACGATCCTTAAACAGGACGCGATTGGGTAAATTTGTCAGTGCATCGAAGTGCGCCAAGCGTTCCAGCTTTTCTTGCGCCAATTTTACTTCGGTAATATCAGAAAATACCGAGACGAAATTACTGATTTCTCCCGCTTCATTTTTTACCGAAGAAATTGTTTGCCATTCGGGAAAAACCTCACCGTCCTTTCGACGATTCCAAATTTCTCCTTGCCACACGCCCTTGTCAATAATATGCCGCCACATCTCTTCATAGAAAAATGTATCGTGTCGCCCAGATTGCAGCATTTTGGGATTGCGCCCGATCACTTCTTGCGCCTGATAACCTGTCATCTGTGTAAAGGCTTGATTGACCGAGATGATGGTCGCCGATGCGTCGGTAATAATGATGCCATCGGCAGTATGTCGAAAAACGGTGGCGGCCAATTTCACTTCATTTTCGCTACGCTTACGCGCCGTGATATCGGTAGAAATCCCCACCACAGCCCACGCTTCGCCATTGTCAGAATACAGAGGACTTTTGACCGTGAGATAAGTGTGGAGACCGTCTTCCTCCAGATTGGTTTCTTCAAACGATATGGTGCTGCCACTTTGCACAACTTGTAAGTCGTTCTGAAAATGTTCTTGCGCAATCGCTGGTGGTAAAAAATGATGTCGCTCTTTTCCAAGAATGCTTGAGCGAGGATGGCCGACGGCTTTTTCAAATAGTTGATTGCATAACACCAGTTTGTTGTTGACATCATGGATATAAACCAAGGTGGCCGCATGGTCGATAATGGTGCTCAATAATCGCTGGTTTTCGATTTCCTTTCTTTCCATTTCTTTACGGACAGTGATGTCGCGCCAGACACAATAGATTACCTGTCGTCCCTGCATCGTCATGCGAGAAAGTGTCACTTCTGCTGGAAAATTGCTACCATCTAAACGTGTGTGTATCCATTCAAAACGATGCAAACCACGCTCATCAGCCAGTTGCATCATGCGTTCCGCTTTCGCGAACGAGGTTTCGCCATCAGGTTGAAATTCGGGTGAAAGTTTGGAAGGGTGGGTATCGCTTAACTCCTCTTTGCTGGGGTAACCGAGAATCTCTACCGCCGCTTGATTGCAAAGCGTAAATTGGTGACCGTCAATGATCCAAGTGGGATCTGGAGAGTCTTCGAACATGGACTGAAAACGCGCTTCTTCAGCGGCTAATTTTTTTTCCAGTTCTTCCTTGTTGTACAGAATCGTGCGTAGCTGATGGTTGGTGTCAGTGAAAGACGACAAACGCCGACGCAAACGGATCACCACGATGACTAAGATGATAATGAGTAGTAGAGCAAAAAAAAGCAGTGAATTCAGCATAGTGCAATTTTTCTTTGGGGTGATGCCATTGACTACATAAGTCGATCTTCCGTCATTCCTTCGCTGAGACCCAGATTTTCCATGAGGCGCACCTGCGGTGCTATTGGCGTGCTGACGGCGCATTTTCGGCTATTTTTGCTACGCTTCGTTGCTAACAGTTCGCTAATAGCGCGCTATTAGCGCCTCATTCGCATCAAAACACGCTCGAAAAGTGCATCCGTCTTTACTGCCAATCCGCATGGAAATTCACGCTTAAAAAAGTATCAATCTTGGTGAGGCTAGATGTCAATCAGCTTCGTTTGTCATTGCCTATTATGTTGTTTATTGCAATGATCCTAAAAACCTTAGTTGACCGCTTAATGTCGCCTTGGATGCCGCATGAATATTAGCTTTTATTATGTTTTTTGCGTTCACCATTTTGGTGGGAACGCTACGAATTCGATTGCACATTTTTCCGCGCTTCTGGACTTCGTTGTTCCTCCTATCAACTTGGAGGTTGCGTCGCCACCCTTGCAGGGCGCATCTGTGCTTGTAAGCACAGACCGTTGCGCTGGCGAGCAGCATGCAGCTCAAAATCCCAGCTTCACCCTCGCCAGAAACGCGGAAAAACGCACACTTGAACCCATCCAACTAAGGTTTCTAGGATAATCCAAGCACTTTCGCATCGTGAAACCCAATCGTGCCATCACATAATTCGCCGCCGACTTTTCACTCAAATGACCAGCGCAAACGCGCTGGCTTGCACACGCTTTTTTTGCTAGTTTGCCTGACGCTTAGCTTAATTTTTAACAGCCAAAGCCACGCAATAATGCCGGAAAAGGTCAATCTTTTAATCCGCGAGTTACGCAATGACAAAGGCGAAGTGATACCAGTCAAAGACGATATCCGTCAACTCTTGCTCTATTTAGAGCGTGAAGCTAACGTCAGCTTTATGATAAATTATTACCCCATGGCGCGCTTATTGAATCAGATCAAAAATGGTGAAGGACTTGGTTTTGGTTTATCAAAAAATAGCGAACGCTTAGCGACGATGCGCTTTTCCGAGCCGATTTACGCCAACTATGTGTGGATAGTAACGCGTAAAAATAATGTCTTCCCATTCGCCAACCTTGATGATTTAAAAGGCAAAACTATCGGTGTGATACGCGGTGTCAGTTACGGCGACGAATTTGATCAAAAAAAGAATGAGGTATTCACGGTAGAAGAAGACACCGCTTCCCATGTGGCGCGCTTAAAAAAACTGGCGATGAAGCGCATGGATGCGATGCTATTTGGCGCCAGACAAAGTAATGCCAGCGAGGTCGAAGCGCTGCTACATCACATGCAATACCTTGATCGCTCACACGTTTTAGATAGCGCTGAATCCGATTTTACTGTGTTAGCCAAACCGCTGCGCGTCGACGAATTACACTTTGCAGTGCACTTAAATAAATATGGAGAGTTGATAAAACGTCTCAATATCGCCATCGCTCGGGGTAAAAAAAATGGTGAGATTAATCGCATCCTCAGCCCAGCCAAGTAACAAAGCTTTGATGCCCCTATCAAACCTTCAACTACTTCAGCACATCAGCGCTTTTGCCTCAAAAACCGCACCAGCATATCGCCAAAATCGGCAATATTTTTATTCGAGATAATATCTAACGTATCTTTTGGCGTGTGCCATTCTGAACGATTGGTCCAGTCTATGATATGCAAGAACGGCAAACCCATTTGCGCGAATGGTAGATGGTCGTCTTCGATCGCGATATTCGCTTGCGCAATTTTTGTAATTGTTTTTTGCCCCATCAACTTTTGCGCTAAAGAGGCATGTGAGCCATTGGTGATGAATAGATTTTGATTTTTGTGTCCTATCATGTCGAGCACGATGACTGCTTTGATCGGCAAGCCCTGATAGCTAATGCCATCAAATTTACGCTCTAAGGTCGCCGCGAATGCGCGCGAACCGTGGATATTGTCTTGAATGCCGAGCAAACGTTCGCCATCACTCCATTCGGGCAAAGTCGCTTCTTCACCATCAAAAAATGCCAAGCTGATACTGCAATCTAAAAAACGTCCCGTCTCAGGCAGCGCTGCTTTCATGGCGGATTCTTGCTTACGAATCTGCGTGATGACGCGTGCTAATTCTTGCATCGCTGCGGTAGAAGAGCCGCCATCATTGGCACCGACAAATTTAACATCTTTAAAAATCTTTGTATCGTAGTGCCCACCTATCACCAGCATGCAGCGTTCACTTCCTTTGGAGGTTGCGAGGATATTTTCTCCTTCCACTTCTTTTACTGGGTTCACTTTTTTGTCTTTGCCACCGAGTTTTTCATGCGCGAGATTAGGAATTTTCGTCTTAAATTTTTGTATCTGTACTTCCCAGCCTTGCTTGCTTAAACCTGCTTTAATTTCTTGTGCGAGCTTTCTTTGTTCGGCGCTCGCCATAGGATGAGCAACGCGGGTGAAACGCTGCATGGCCTGAGCGACATTCGCAACATCAAATTGCGCTCCACTTTGACTACGATCTAAACTTGGATCAAAAGACGCAGCGCTCGCGAAGGGGCTAACAATAACATGCATGGACAGAGCGATGAGGCAGGAAGCAGACAACTTAAAC
>CAYXJI010000261.1:5408-5797 GCA_964465175.1 uncultured Burkholderiaceae bacterium
TTCGCATACGCCGCCTCTTTTGCCAATAACTCGGCATGGGTGCCAACCTCTACGATTCTTCCTTCGACTAAGACCACAATTCGACTCGCGCGTTCAATCGTCGATAAACGATGCGCAATCACGAGTGTGGTACGGCCTTGCATTAACTCATCCAAAGCCGCTTGTACGGCGCGCTCAGACTCACTATCCAAGGCTGACGTGGCCTCGTCTAAAATCAGTATCGGTGCGTTTTTATAGATTGCTCGGGCGATGGCCAAACGCTGACGCTGACCGCCGGAGAGTCGCATGCCATTGTCACCGATCATGGTATGTATCCCTTCGGGCATGTCATTGACCACGTCTTGTAAATGCGCGGCTTGAATCGCATAAGCAACGCGCGCGGCATCGGG
>CAYXJI010000262.1:0-5782 GCA_964465175.1 uncultured Burkholderiaceae bacterium
AGCAAAATGCCATTGCAGGATTTTGCCCAAAAAAACCTATTCACTCCTTTGGGTATCACGAAAGCAGAGTGGCAATTTTCACCTCTGGGCATGGCGCAAGGTGGTGGCGGTTTGGGTTTGCGTAGCCGCGATCTGTTGAAACTTGGTCAGTTATTGGCCAATGGCGGCGCATGGCACGGGCAACAGGTGTTGCCTGCCGCATGGGTCAAAGCATCCGTCTCTCCACAAGCGCAGGTCGATGAAGAACGCAATTACGGTTATCTGCTGTGGTTGTATCCGTACAGCGCAAAAGGTGTAAAGCACCAGTCTTATCAAATGGCTGGCTCGGGTGGCAATAAGGTGGTGGTTTTTCCTGATTTGGATTTGGTCGCATTGGTCACGACGACCAATTACGGTGTGCGCAATCCGCATCAGATTACGGATAAGTTAATTGCTGAGTATATTCTTGCTGCGCTTGAGTAGCACGCAAGTCAAGATGTGGTAAAACTCCTTTTCCCGCAGGCGGGAGAAGGGAGTATTTGCTTCAGTTTTGGATGCGCGTCAACAAGCTATTCGGTTTGCATACGCGCTTGCCTTACATCGGCCAGATCGGGCGCACTTCGATTGAACCTATGTGGGCGCTAGGACAACGTGCCGCCCAACTGATTGCAGCATCATGATCGGGAACTTCGATGATGTAAAAGCCGCCTAGCTGTTCTTTGGTGTCGGCATAAGGACCGTCAAGCAATTGCGTTTTGCCGTCGCGGATGCTGACGGTGGTGGCGGTAGTGGACTCACGCAGGCGCTGTCCGCTGACTAACACGCCGGCCTCTATCATGGCATCGGTGTAAGGGCCATAGGCGGCAATGATTTCGCCCAATTCGTTTTGTCCATCGCTGCTTCGACGGCTTCGCTAGTGGCGATAAGTAGCATGTATTGCATGGTGTTCTCCTGGAAAGAATTGAAAATTCACACAAGTTACGTTAGGTGTATGTAAATCGACATGCGTTTGTATTTTATGTTGATTTTATTTTTTTTCGAAGAGAAACTTTGTTGTGCATGGCGGTATTTTTAGATTTTTATTTTGCACGTTTTTTGTTCTGGTTTTTAAATGATCTAAATATAAACGGCGGCTAGTGCATTTGCATTAGCCGCCGTTTTTGTTAACGCTTGATATGCTTCATAGCTCAAATAAGTTATGAAGCATGGTGCGGTTTATTGCGTGATGACGCTCACATCATCAATCAGGAAAGAAGTCGCCACGGTGGAGCCCTCTACACCTAAGAAATAGATACGGATAGTTTGCCCTTTGTAAGCACTCAGATCGAAAGTCTTTTTAACATAGCTACTACCTTTGTTGAGGTTGGAATAAGTCGCTAGTGTGCTGAGTACGGTGTTGCTGCTGTTACGAATTTGCAGTTTTAATGTATCGTAGGCTTGCGTGGTGGTGGTTTCGCTGGAGGCGATTTTTAACCAAAAACTCAAACTCACCGTGGTGCTGTTCGCGGATATGGTAATTTGTTGATACAGGGTGTCGGTATGGGTTGCGCCATAACCATTGAGCCAAGCTTTGTAGCTGCCTGTGCGTGCGGCTTGCGTTGTATCGTTACTGATGACATCTGTGCTGGCGGTCCAGTAGGCTGAGTTGCTTTCAAAGCCAGGGTTCTTGATTAGCTCACTGGCGAGCACATTGCTGACACTGAAACTGACCGCGCTGGACGTGCTGTTGTTGTTCGCAGCATCGTAGGCTTTGGCGGTCAGGCTATGACTGCCATTTGTCAAAGTCGTGGAGTCGATGCTGAGTGTATAGGGAGTCGTCAAGTCGCTGCCTTTTAAAACATTGTCGACATAGAATTCGACCTTCGTGACGCCCACATTGTCGGCGGCATTTGCCGCGAAACTGATCATGCCGCTACTTCCTGTGGCACTGGCGCTGACTGTCGGCGGCGTCGTATCGGTCGTCACATTATTGACGTTAAAGCTGACCACACTTGAGCTGCCGATATTGTTTGCTGCATCGTAGGCTTTGGCTTGTAAGTTGTGGCTGCCATTGCTTAATGTAGTGGAGTTAATTACAGCGTTGTAAGGTGCGGTAGTGCTGCTTGCTTTGAGGCTGTTGTCGATGTAGAACTCGACTTTGCTGACACCCACATTATCGCTTGCTGTGGCGGATAAGTTGATGTTGCCGCTCCCGCCGCTGACATTGGCGTTAACATTCGGTGCCGTGGTGTCTGACGTACCACTGGTTTGCGTTACCCAGATTGGTGCTGACCACAACATCTTGCCATCGTCTTGCGTGATTTTGGCGTAGTAAAAATGATCGCCTATACTTGGTGTGATGGTGGTGAGTGCCGTACTCGATAAGAGTGTGATCGTTCCTTTGCGGCCTGGTACTCCTTCATAGATTGCGACCGTTGTGGCATCGCGTCCCGCGCTATTGGCAAAATTGGCAGTGAGGGTCAGACTGCCAGTATTGGAAAATCGTTCGCCCATGATGTGACCATTCGCAGTCAGGATGAGTTGCGAATTTTTGTCCATACTTGCAAACACGCGACGTGCCCGCAATGCATCCATAAAAGTCTGATTGTTTAAGGGCGCGCCATCGGCTAATAAGACGCCAGTACGATTGGTGTACGAGGCACCCCAGTTGGCACAGTGATTGTCTTGGTTGGTACTAAAGGCGATGTGAAAGCCTGCTTCTAAGGCTTTGTTGCAGGCACTTTCATATAGGCTTCTGCCAGTTTCGCTTTCGGATGTGTTGGTGGAAAAAGCTGAGGTATTTAAGACTTCACACAAGACCATTGCCTGATCACCATCTGCAGAGTAAGCCAGCGGAACGCTGTTGATCATGAATTGGCCTGAACTCGCAGGATGATTGAATTGACCTATCCAGCCACGCTGACGCATTAACGTGTACAGAGCCGCGTAATCACCTTTCACTGTTTGAGTATCACCGATTAATTGACCGGAGCTGTTCGTTTCCCATGAGAGTAATTCTGGCGAGTTTAGAATATTTAAATGCCCGCCATTATTGATGACACCCCATTCCATTCCGTAGATACCCAAAAAATTTGGATGTGAAGAATTGAAACTAGTGGCGGCCGTTAAGCCCGCTTGATAGAGATTTTTTGCTGTCGCTGGATTGGCGGCTGTGTTAGTCGCATCTGAGCCATCGTACATGTGGTTGTGCTCTGAGGTCATCAAAAAATCCAGCCCGCGATTATAGGCATATTGATAGGCCTCGCTAGGGCCGAATGCGGCAGATTGCGGGCTTTGTGCGCCCGTACAAGAGGATAAATCGCCGCCACCATCACTATGGTTAGATTGGCTGTGTAAGTTGCCATAATAAATTGTGTAAGGCAATCCGCTCGCTGCGACTGGTGCTGCTGCCATCGCTGAAGAAGGCGGTGCTGCTGGTGTGTTTGATTTACTGTATTGCAGCTTTTTTATGGAAGCCGCGTTTTCATTTATTGATAGGCGTGTCGCCCGTGGTAAGGCAGAAAAATGAGGCAGTTGTGCCATGGCTGGCTTACCGACCTGAATTTGCCACACTTGAGTGATGACTTCACTCTGGCTGGCATTGAGCAATTTTTCGACAAATTTTTCTGTTGCGATGCTATTGCCTGCCAGGTTGCCGGATACCGGCATTTCTGTTTCTGTGGCTTTTAAACGCACTTGATAAATGCCATCGGCTAAAGGCTTTTTATCTGCACGTATGCCAGACCAAAATACCTTCGTATTGATGGCTTTGTTGAGCAATTTTTCATTGCCATACCAACGCTCAACAATAGCGCCATTTGGGCTGAGTAATTCTAATTTCCAACTAACAGTCAATGGTTTTTTGTTGAGCGGGTAGCTAAATTCCAAGGTGAAGTAACGCGCCTCACCTTGTGCGCCGAGCTTGGGGTCCGCTTTAAATGGTGCGTGTAATGTCGCTTCAAATTCATGATGATCCGAAACCGAAGCGATAGCTGAAGTGTGTACGCCAATTGCACAGGCGCACGTCAATACGAAGTGAACGGCTAGTTTTTTTAGCTTTTGACCAATTGTAAGATATTGCATTATTTTCTCCCTGATCTAGACGCGCTGGATAAGCACGACGAGGTCGTTTTGTTTTTTTAAAAATCGTGTTGCGATTATTTTTTGTGGATCTTTGCAAAAGAAGCCTATCGTCAACACGATGACTTAGTTCACCTGGATAACATCACAAAGGACGGTGCGTACGAATCTGAAAAGACCGCACGTACTTTTGCTTTTTTTGAAAAGAGGGTGTCGTTTGATTTGCGAGATGCTGGCGAACCTTCGCAGACTCACAGGGAATTGTTACTTGTTTATTACATAGAATTTTTGTGATCTAAAAAACGACAATGAAAACTATTTGAAATATCTGGAGTGCCTTGCCATTGCTAGTGATTAGGAGGATTAGAATATTTTCTCTAAATCCATGTGTGAAGAAAGTAAGCGATTTCTAAGAATAATGCGGCTTGCACCCGGCCTACAAGGCTTGTCTGTATTACTTTGCCTGTGTTTTTTATGACCTGTTTTATGGACGATGACTTTCGCCAAATGATTCGCCTTAGTTTGTGCAAGCATTTGTTTTTAAAAGAATTTCATTAACTCCAAATTCATATTGTGATTCGCCAAAATAGTCGTTATGCTGGAATGAAAAAACGCCCTGCCAAAATGAATTGGCAGGGCGTTTTAAATGCAACTTGCAGATTAATTTACAGCGACGCTGAAATTACTTCTCTGTTTTTGCTGCTTCTTTATCTTCTTTCTTCTCATCCTTCTTTTCATCTTTATTCAAAGGCGTATTGACGTCGATCATCATATTGCCCGCAGGTGGGGTTTGCTTGAATAATTCCAGACGAGATTTAGTGATCTTGCGTGGCCAGGAATTGTTATTCATGTCGATGTCGGCGGCTTCTAAATAAGGATCTTTCGTCAGGCTCACCATAGGCTCATCGGTGACGATCAGATTAGTCAGTTTTTTGGAGTTGTAACGCCAAACTTCTGCTGGGATTCTTTGTATGACTTTCTTACCGCTTTGCAGTTGGATTTCCAAAATCAAAGGCATGACCAAACCACCGACGTTGGAGAAGTCGACCAGATAGAAATGCTTGCCAGATTTGAGCATGGCTTTTTCATCTTCATCGAATGATTTCATCAGATCGTTGTAATTGTTACGATCTTTGTTCGTCACGGTGAAGTCGTCGTGCTCGTTGTAGAAATCTTTTAAGCCTGCTTGATTGTCGATACGACGTGGCAAATTACCTTTGTCGCGTTGTACTGAGAGCGATACTGGCTCTGCATTCTTCTGCGAGCGTTTCCAGGCTTTTTCTACTACAGGATCTTTGCGGGACATCGTATATTCAGCGATGCCATCTACGCTGATATCGACCGGGTCAGTAGTGTAGAACCATCCGCGCCAGAACCAATCGAGATCGGTGCCGGAAGCATCTTCCATCGTGCGGAAAAAGTCCGCTGGTGTTGGACGCTTAAACTTCCAGCGACGTGCGTATTCTTTGAAAGCGAAGTCAAACAATTCGCGCCCTAAAATGGTTTCGCGCAAGATGTGTAAACTAGCAGTTGGTTTGGCGTAAGCATTGTTACCAAATTGCAGAACAGATTCTGAATTGGTCATGATAGTTCGAGAACTTAAGTTCTGTCTTTGCGGAAAAATAGATAAAGTTAAGCCTAGGTAAGAATATGGTGTTGTTGATCTGTCTTATGAAGTAGTGTCTGCCATGATATTAACTTAAGCGCATAAGCCAGTGTGTGGGCGGGACTACTAGAGGGTAGA
>CAYXJI010000263.1:0-5757 GCA_964465175.1 uncultured Burkholderiaceae bacterium
CACAACGGCGGAAATGGGTCAGCTGTCCACGACAGGCGTCGTGCAGTTCGGCGATACGAGCAGCACCGGATCGATCACCGTCACGCAGCCGATCACGCAACCGGCTGGATCCAGCGCCCTGGTGTTGGCCTCCAACGGCGGTATATCGCAGTCGGCTGGCTCGACCATTACCGCCAACAACCTGCGCTTGACATCGTCCGGGTCGGTCAACCTCGGCGAATCGAACAACGTCGGCACGCTTGCCGGTTCCAGTAGCGGCAGCTTCAGCTTCACCAACGGTCACAGAGATATCTTTTGCAGCACCTTTACGCCATACGGTCACAGTGGCTTTGCTGCCTGGTTTTGCGGCGCCGACGATACGAGGTAAATCGCTGCGTTTTTCTATCGCAATACCATTAAATTTCAAGATAACGTCGCCCTCTTGGATACCTGCTTTCTCTGCGGGTCCACCCGCCTCTACTCTTGCAACTGGAGCACCTTGTAATTTGGCCAAACCTAGCGATTCAGCGGTTTCCTTATTCAGCTCGTCGCCCATCTCAACACCAATACGACCACGCGACACCACACCCGTATTTTTCAGTTGCTCCACCACGCGCATCGCTTCATCAATCGGAATCGCGAAAGAAATGCCCATATAACCACCTGAACGGCTATAGATTTGCGAATTAATACCAATCACCTCACCGCGCATATTGATCAAAGGGCCGCCCGAATTTCCGGGATTAACTGCGACATCGGTTTGAATCAAAGGCAAATAATCCCCCGTATCACGCGCCTTGGATGAAATAATTCCTGAGGTAACGGTGTTTTCCAGATTAAAGGGTGAACCAATCGCAATCACCCATTCGCCAGCTTTGATTTTGTCCGAGTCGCCTATCGCGATCTTGGGCAACTTGCTGCCTTCAATTTTCAAAACCGCGACATCAGTACGACGATCGCTACCTATCACTTTGGCTTTGAATTCACGCTTGTCAGTCAATTTTACATAGACTTCAGAGGCATCTTCAACCACATGCGTGTTGGTCAACACGTAACCATCTTGACTCACAATAAAGCCGGAACCCACGCCGCGTGGTACTTCTTGCTCTTGTTGTTGGCGTGGCGCTTGGCGACGATTTCTAGGTGCTTGCTGCGGTGCTGGCATGCCAAAAAAGCGACGGAAAAATTCCTGCGCTTGTTCATCGCCAGCGAAAGGGTCGCCTTGAGCTTGAGTGATTTTTTGTGTGGTGCGAATATTGACTACGGCTGGGCTGGTTTTTTCTACCAATTGAGTGAAGTCAGGCAGGCCTGTCACTAGCAGTGGTGCTGGAGCGACATTGGCGCCGCTAGGAATGGTAGCGCTTGGTGGATTTTGCGCCGCAGCTTGGGCATTGGCATGATTCGTCGAGCTCAAGAAACTCGCCCCCGCCAGTACTGATGCAGAAACCAACACCGAAGAAATTAAAATAGACAATCGTTTTTCAACTGGGAAAATTCGCATTTTTTTCATATAGTCACCATTCATCCGAAGCTGAGATAAACCTGCGTAACAATCAATTTACCTCTTATTAAATTGTATGGAATTCATTACTTGCTTAATCGCGGCGTTGGGTACTTCTCCAACCACTGTCAGCCAATTATCGCCGGAGCGCTTGCCCATAATCGTCATCGCGCCCTGCTGCAAACTGCCCTCAGTACGATTACCTGTATTCGGTTCAACAAACACTGAGATGGTCGACAGCCCATCAGAAAACATCATTTGCACGACTTGATGAGATTTCGTTTGTGCTGGATCGGTACTCGCCACGTTGGCGGAGATGGGAATTAAACGTTTAGTTTCAAGAGTCTTTTTAAAGCCACTAGGTAAATTTTTTACGGTCCAACCTGAATTGACATTTGCCTGCACGGTCATGTTCTCCGTCTTCCATTGCGCCACATTGGTAAAACTAGGCTTCAGACGATGCTTATCAACCTCACCCAAAGAAATTTGCGTGAATGCGATTTGTTCTATCACTTCGTTGCGCGGATTAAGTGTTTGCACGCCTAGCAAAAGTCCCGCATTCTTTTCAACGCAAAGGCGAAAGCCATAACGCAAAGCATCTTTAGGCTGCAGATTCAATACCTGACACTCAAGGCCGGCAACGCGACTCATTTGGGCTTTTTTAATGGAATAAGACTCTGGAAGTAAGCTGACGCTTTCACTCAATAGAGCGGGAAATTCTTCTTGACTCAGGTTCTTTTCAATCTGTATCACTTTGCTGTCGGGCAGATAGCAAGCCACCTCGCCATTGCGACGAATGTATTCACGTGGTTTGGCATCGAGGATTTCTAATTTTTCGACTTCTGTATCCCCATCAAATCCATGCGTGATTTTTGAGGTACGAATTTGATTTCCTTGCTGATACACAAAAGTCCCTGCATAGCTGGACTTTTTCGCCGCAGCCTGAGTCATCTGCAGTAATTTAAGAATATCGCGCTCTTCGGTATTTTGCGCATGCACTGTCGGCGACAGTAAACAAAACACGAATGAACTAATCAAGGAAAAACGTCGTAGCCACATACAATTATTTTTCAGAGTCAGTTGGGGAAACGACATTGGCACGTTTGACATAGCGCGCACCATTGTCAAAAGACGGTGAGACTTTTTGATGCGCTAATAAATAACTATCCAGTATGGGATCGCGTAACATTTCCACTTGGTTTTCTAATTTTGGCGCGAATTCCAACTCCTTCTTTTCAGTCTGATTAGCATTAGCACTTGAAGAAGCATTTGCGTTAGAGGCCAGCTTTACACTTGGCGCTGAAAACGCATCGGTTTGCTCGACTTTCGCCATTGGCGCATCGAACCCAGCTTGTGGCTTGAGCAAAGGAATAATTTGCGGCGCCATAATAAACGCCACCATGACAGCAGCGGCCATGCTAGTGATCGCAAAATAGCGTGACGTCGTTTTATCATCCATTTTGGCTGGATTACTCGCCGCCTTAGGTGCCAAAATCACTGGTTCTGCATCTAAGCGAGCGGAGAATTTTTTGGAAAAATCCGCACTCAAAGCTACTGCCAAATCATCCGATTTAAGCACATCACCCGCTAGTTGATATGCATGCCATGTGGACAGCGTTTGTTGAGCATCCTCACTCTTTAAACGAAGCAGTACCGCATCTAACTGCGCGTCCGTTAACTCGCCATCTAGCATGCTAGAAATGAGTTCATCATGATTCGTCTTATTCATCGTTTCTTCCCGGTTCAACAACTCTATTTTTATCGCATTATTTTTTTAACTGTAAGCTTATTTATCACTTTAGTGCAGCCACAATTACAAATTGAATCAACTTTTTACCAGCGCTGGTCAATACTAGTACCGATCAAGGGTCTTAATTTTTCTGCGATGGCTTCACGTGCACGGAATATTCTGCTCCGCACTGTCCCAATAGGACACACCATCACTTCAGCAATCTCGTCATAACTTAGACCTTCAATCTCCCGCAAGCTAATGGCATTTCTTAATTCTTCCGGCAATGACAACATGACCGCATTTACCGTCTCCGCTATTTGCTTGCTCGCCAATAGCGATTCAGGTGTATTGATATCTCTTAGTCCGTCCGCGTCGTTAAAAGTTTCCGCTTCATTGACATCAGCATCGGTTGATGTCGGTGCACGACGCCCCTGGGTCACTAAATAATTTTTCGCAGTATTAATTCCAATTCGATAAAGCCAGGTATAAAACGCAGAATCTCCCCTAAAATTGGCTAACGCACGATAGGCTTTAATAAACGCCTCCTGCACGACATCTTCCGCCTCGGCATGATCGTGAACGAGTCTGGACACGAGCCTAAATAGTTTCCTTTGATATTTGGAAACCAGAAGCTCAAATGCCTTTTTATCACCACGCTGAACGCGCTCAACTAAGAGTTGATCTATCTCGCGTTCTGTCGTCACGCAAACATACCCATTTTTATTTAATCTTCGACTGTTTTTTGATTGTTTTTCGACTGCACATTAGCTACATCTTTAGTCTTAAAAACTAAGACAAATTCCCCCTTTAAAAGTTCCCACCAGGCACATTTTTTTGCTGAGTGGATTGCGTATGAGCCTGTGCCAGCCAAAGCAATGCTAGGCTCAAGCGCCGAAAACCAGTGACATCAACGCTATCACGCAGTATTAATAAACGCTGCTTTTCGCCAAACTCATCCTTCAAAGTCAATAGCAAAAGCCTAGGCCACAAAACCAAAGGCGACGCCAAGCTTAGCGATGTTGATGTAATCTCACGCCCCCATACATCCAATCTACGCAATACGAAAAAACCATCACAATTAATATCGATACGAAAAAATTTTTGCTGGCCGCGCAATTCGCGCTGCGTCAACACATAGACGAGTACCACACCGACCAAACCCAGGCCTAAGAATAGCCACGGCGCAAGTGATGAAAACCAAACCATCACACACAACCACGCAGCTCCGGCACATACACTTAAGCCAAGCACGTACCAATACAACAAAGCCGATGGCCGCACCAGTACAGACGTGGCAATACTCATCACGATATCCTTTCGCAAAAAAAAACACCACAGGTGAATGTGGTGTTTATTTTAATGCAAAAAATTACAAACTTAAATTATTGTGCAATTAAACTTTAGCAAAAATTAAAGTCCCATTGGTACCGCCAAATCCAAATGAGTTTTTCATCGCGTATTGTATCGTCATGTCACGCGCCGTATTTGCACAATAATCGAGATCACATTCTGGATCTTGATTAATGATGTTCATGGTCGGCGGTGAAACTTGATTGTGTACAGCCAATACCGACAAAACAGATTCCAAGCCGCCAGCACCACCCAATAAGTGACCAGTCATCGACTTAGTTGAATTAACGGTCATCTTATAAGCGTGATCGCCGAAAGCTGCTTTAATTGCGTCGGTTTCATTCTTATCACCCAAAGGTGTGGAAGTACCGTGCGCATTTAAATAGCTGATTTGATCGCCATTTAAGCCTGCATTTTTCAAGGCGTTGACCATACTGCGACGTGGTCCATCTACCGTCGGCGTTGTGATGTGATAAGCGTCGCCGCTCAGACCAAAGCCCAACACTTCCGCGTAAATCTTAGCACCACGCGCTTTTGCATGTTCGTACTCTTCAAGCACCATGACACCAGCGCCTTCACCGAGAACAAAACCATCGCGGTCCTTATCCCATGGGCGTGAAGCCGTTGATGGATCATCGTTACGAGAAGATAAGGCACGGGCTGAAGCAAAGCCGCCCAAGCCTAAAGGAGAAAGCGTTGATTCTGCACCGCCGGCAATCATCACATCCGCATCACCGTATTCAATCATACGCGCTGCGTTACCGATGCAATGCAAGCCTGTCGTACAAGCAGTAACAATCGCCAAGTTAGGACCTTTCAATCCATACTTAATCGATAAATTACCGGAGATCATATTGATGATAGAAGCAGGTACAAAGAATGGCGTAATGCGACGTGGTCCACGTGCAATCAACACTTCTTTGGTTTCTTCTATCAATGGCAAGCCACCAATACCGGAACCGACGATAACACCAATACGTTCCGCATTCTCTTCGGTGACAGTGAGTCCACTATCTTGAAAAGCCTGCATGCCAGCAGCGATACCAAAATGGATAAAGGTATCCATATTGCGCGCTTCTTTGGCGGGAATATAATCTTCAATATTGAAGCCCTTCACGTCCCCAGCAAAGTGGGTGGTGAATGGCGTCGCATCAAATTTGGTGATCGTTGCGATCCCAGACTTACCAGCGAGGAT
>CAYXJI010000264.1:0-900 GCA_964465175.1 uncultured Burkholderiaceae bacterium
CTTCGCCTATCACCTTCATTGGCACCGCTTCATCTTGCATCGCTTTATACACAGAGGGGTTTAAGAACGCTACGGCTTTTTCGCCTTTGGCATGCATAGTTCGCCATTTTGTAAAGAAGTCAGCTCGCTTCGGTATCCACAACTCAGGTTGAATGCCGACACCAAATTCCATTTCGTCCGGATGCTCAACCAATATCGTTGTGCGACGTAGGTAGAAGGGTAGAGATTGCTCGTAGCGTCCCACCGCAAAGATAGGCGTATCTGCTTTTAATTCCGCTTGAATGGCGGGTAAATGATATACGCCAGCGCTGTACTTTCCCCATTGATCATGACCGATAAAAACCACTTGCCCGCCGAGGTAGCCGCCAATGGCGATAGCGAGTATCGCCCAGTCTTTTTGTCGCTTGGCCAATACGAATCCGGCTAAACCACCGACTAAAGCAATGGCTGCAGCAGCATAGGCCCAGGGAATCATCGCCTCATAAAACGGCAACTCATAAGGCGCTTTCGCAATGCCTGCGATTTTCGGTGTGAAAACTAAAGAAGCAATGCCAATTAACGTCAATAAACCCGCATTGAGGCGCAAGCTGGCGAGTGAAATTTTCTCTAAAGCACAAGCAATCAAAATCGCCAAAGCGGGGAAAATAGGCAAGATATAGGAGGGCAACTTGGAGCCAGAAATACTAAAAAAAAAGAAAATGAACACCGACCAAATCAAGAGCATTTTCTTCGCTTGAAAGCGGCTTTGCTCTTGGCGCATTGCGGCCAATAAGCTCTGTAACAAGAGTCCCAACCACGGCACGATACCAATGATCAGCAAAGGAAAAAAGTAATACCAAGCGCCGCCACGTTTGTGCACGGTGCTAGTGAATCGTTGAAAATGTTCGTGAATGAAAAAGA
>CAYXJI010000264.1:910-5747 GCA_964465175.1 uncultured Burkholderiaceae bacterium
GGATGCTCAGGATTCGCCTGCCACACCAAAACAAACCAAGGCACGGTAATCGCAAAAAATAGTAGCAGACCTTTGCCCATATGCAAACGTAACCACAGACCGAGGTCACGCGTCCATATGGTATAGAGCACTAAGACAGCGCCAGGCAATACAAAGCCAATTAAGCCTTTAGACATCGTCGCCAAGGCCATGCCAGCCCAGCATAGAAGCATGCCATTTCTTTGCTCTTTTTCGCTAGCACCATCGCGTTGGCCTAGTAATAAGCCGCACAAGGCCAAAGTCATCATGCCCGACAAGCCCATATCTAGCGTATTGATATGTCCCATCGCCGCCCAATAGAAACTGGAACCTAAAATCAAGGCCGTACTGATCCCGACACGACGACCGTAGAATTTCAATGCGGTATAACTGGCTGCCAAAATGCCTATCAATCCACAAAGCCCCGTCCACAAACGCGCTTGCCAATCTCCCAAGCCAAACAGGCTAAAGGTCAAGGCATTCATCCAATTTTGTAAGGGTGGTTTTTCGAAGTACTTGATGCCGTTTAAACGTAGTGTAATCCAATCGCCAGTAGCGACCATTTCTCGCGCCATCTCGGCGTAGCGGCCTTCATCGGTTGGCACCAGTGTACGCGCACCCAACATGTAAAACCATACGACTAAAAAGCCGATCAGCACCGCCCATAATGTCTTTGGTGAATGGTATGGTGTTCTTTCATAGGCTTGATTCATGCTTGCTCCAAAATCAAGGCCAGAGCAACTTTACGCCCTTCGGCCATCAAAATATTGTAAGTGCGGCAGGCTGCTTGATTGTCCATGCACTCGACCCCTTTATGTTTGGCGCTCAGTGCAGTGATTAACTTGGGATGAATGAATTTTTGCTTTTTGCCCGTACCTAAGATCACCACGTCAGGCTCAGTCGCGGCGATTTGTTCAAAATGCGCGGAAGTCAATGCCTCAAAACTCACCACATCCCAGGCGGCAGGTATCACTTCAGGTAAAACGATGAGGCTATGATCATAGCGAATCGCGTTAAATTCGACACCCGCTTCATCGTAGGCGGTCACGGTTTGATATTGTTGGGTATTGGTCGCGTGCAGCTTCATATAATTTATTTTGTAAGTGTCAAAAATGCTGATTGGCAAAGACAGGCAGTACACTGCGGTGCACCTGAAAAAAAGCAGCCGCATTGTAACTTTTTTCCTTGCTTCGCTCAAAGGAAAGTCATGGACTTGCGCGAGTTAAATTAACTAACATCCTTCTTAGGCGGCAATAAAAATTCCCTAGGATGCGTCAAAAAGCGCCGTCCCAGTGCTTTTCCTAAACTCAGACGTTGCGTAAAATCTACTCCGCGAGCGCGCAAAGCAACTGAGAGCGCTAGGTAAAAACTCACGCCGAGATTCACGATGCCTATGCCTAAAAAGCCCAGCGCCGTGGTTAGAATTAATTGCCAAGGTACTTGAAAATCCAAGGCAAATAGAGAATAGCCCCACATCGCAGACGAGAGCGTGGTGTGGCGCACGTCCAAAGGCAGTCCTAGCAAAGCACCTAGACCGGCTGCACCACCGAGCAAAAAACCCAAGAAAAAATTACCGGCCAAGACGCCCAGATTATTGCGTATGTATTCACTGACACGCGTCCAACGCGCTTTGCCAAAAAGTTTTTGCGGCCATTGCAGACGATTTAAGCGTTCGGGAATACGGCTATAGCTGCAAAGATTGTCGTAATAGCCAGCGATTAATCCAGCGAGAAATAAACAAACGCCCGCAACACCAGCAAAGATGAGCGTGCCCGCGCTGAATAGATCGATGTCATGCAATAGATGCTTCGCTTTGGCTGGCGTGACAAAATGCACGCCGCTAAAGTGTTGCACGAGGTAGGCAATCAACAGCGCGACCGGAATCGCCAAGCCAATATTGCCAACGATAGAGGCTAATTGTGTACGCATGGTGCGGGCGATCAAATCCACCAATGGTTCGAGGTCACGTTGCCTTTCCCGTGCATTACCTTGAATCTCACCAATCGCCGCAGCAATCGCATTCGCCGTCATGGCGGGCTGCTTAGTTGCTACCGAAAAATGCAATAAATGGATGAAAACAAAACCAAGCCCATAGTTGAGACAGTTAGCCAATACCTCGGCTAAGGGCGCCAAGCCACGAGTGCCGATATTGATTTTCATCGCCGCCACCAAAGCGACCGCCATACCACCCCCGGCTGCCGCTTTTAACATGGCAAAATAATCGCTGCGCGTCTCGGTGATGTAATGCTCACCACTGCGTCCCGCGTTTTCAGTCACGCGTAGAGCAACCAGCTCTGCATTCTGGCGCCAAAATTGACGAACATTATTCTGACTGCATTCAGCAATCGCCAACTCGCGCCACAAGTCCGCGATTTGGGCGCTGATAGCGACTGGATTTTGACTGATATAACTGGCGAGCAAAGCAGTCAAGCTGTCTAATCGATCTAAATGTTGTTGCAATCGACGTAGGTGAAAGGTCAGATAAAAACTAGCCCCTTGCTGCTGCGCGCGTCGACGTACGCGGTCAATGGCTGCGCTGGCTTGATCAATTAAAACATCAAGATGGCGGGCATCGATATGTTGCAAGTCCGCGATATCGCCAGCAGTAATGTGGTTCTCGATCTCTCTACTCAGTTGTAAAGCCTCTTCGCAGACACCTAAAAAAGGCGATGCATGCTTTTCCAGATCAGGATCTAGCCGCAACATCTCCGACTCCAAACCCGCAGCAGCAATTCTATGCGCCACCACACGCAGGGCTTCTAGCACATCCGAGAGTAGGGCTGGCGTGTCGCTGGCGACTTGAACATCGGTCGGCGTCTCGGCAAAATTCAACAGCATGATCAAGCTTTGCCATTCCTCTAGATCACTATTGGCGAGCCATTGTGCATCACTCACTTTGAGCAATTCACGTAAGGCGTCTTTCAATTGCTGACTATCATCTACTTCCGGCAATAGCTTATGCGATAGGCGGCGCAGGGTTTCAGCAAACACGCCAGTGGCAGGATAAATGCCAGAAGTTGCCAACAGTAAAACCGCATGACGTTGCCCCAAAAGCTGTAAAACATGCAGACGCAAGCCGACCGCCAAGGCTGGCTCTGCTTGCAATAAATGGATTAAAGCGGGTAACTGGGATGGCGTAGAAGAAGAGGTCGGCCGAATCGCGGCGAGCACCTGCGACAAGTTGGGTAAAGGATCAAAATTGACTTCCTGGGGCGCTTGCAGTTGCAGTAGTAAGTCTCTCAGCATGTAAGTGTCCTAGTCGATGTGTAGACTGTTTGCGGCGCAATCAACATGAAAATAGACATCATGCATTACAGCAAACATTCAAAAAGATGAATATTGCCTGATTTGTCAAAAAAAAGCTTGGTAGACTTATGGATTAGACGGAATCTCTCATTCTCGACAAACTGTAAGGTTTGGCAGGGGCGCTGCTCTTTGACGATCTGAATTGTGGATCTAGCCCGCAATGATATTAAAAAATTGTGGTGCTTAGCACTTATCGAGCTACATCGAGCTTCGAATCTCGAATGGACCCAAAATAGGAGCCATCAAAAAATCAAAACGGCTCATCATCCCGCAAATATCGCCATTGTCCTTCAGGCAAATTCCCTAATCGCACTTTGCCGATACGCACTCGTTTTAAACCAACCACGTGCAATCCCACCATTTCACACATACGGCGAATTTGACGTTTCTTGCCTTCTTTAAGGATGAACTGTAGTTGATCCTCATTCATCCAGCGTACCTTCGCGGGAATTAATTTTTTCCCATCTAAGCTTAAGCCATGATTGAGTAAGCGCAAATCGCCAGCTGGTAATTTACCGGGTTTGGTGTACTCCACACGAACTAGATATTCTTTTTCGACATCGGTATTTTCACCAATTAATATCTTGGCGACCCGCCCATCTTGCGTTAACACTAGCAAGCCAACCGAGTCAATATCCAAACGACCTGCAGGAACTAAGCTGCGCAATTGGGTGGGGTGAAATTCATTTTCGACTTTGCATTCGCTCCAGCGATTTTCGGCTTTGACTAAGGCGATTGCTGGTTCATAGCCATCTTCTGCTTGGCCGCTGACGTAGCCAACTGGCTTGTTGATGAGTATCGTGACACGTTTTGATTGTTCTGCGGCGGCTTGGCGTTCTACCGTTACTTTTTGGTCGGGGAAAATTTTTGTGCCCAATTCTGAAATCACTTTTCCATCGACGCGTACCCAGCCTTTGGCGATCCATTCATCGGCTTCACGGCGTGAACAGAGTCCTAGTTCGGACATGCGTTTAGAAAGTCTTAATTGTTCTGTCATAGCGATGTTTTCTTGTTGTTTTGATGGTTCATTTAAATGCGTAGCGCATCTAGTAATTCGGATTCAAATTGAATTTGATTTTTGGGATTGTGTAAAGCGGCGCCATCGACTAAAAATACGTCTTCGACACGCTCGCCTAGCGTCATGACCTTGGCCGTGTGTAAATTGACTTTGTATTTGGCCAGCACGCCCGCGATGGAATACAGCAGGCCGTTTCTATCATTAGCCGAAATCGATAATAGAAAATATTGCCCCCTGTCGTCTGGGCGTAATTCCACCGTAGGCACCAAAGGAAAATTGCGCGATAAGCGCGATAATCGCCCTTGATTTGGCGTGCTGAGTGGAACTTGTTTGCTCAAGACTTCGGCCAATTCATGTTCGATCAAATTGATGATGTCGCGGTAATGACTTGCGAATGCGGGCTCAGTGACTAAAAACGTATCGAGTGCGTAACCGCTTTTGGTCGTGTGTATCTTGGCATCTAAAATCGCAAAATTTTTGCTGTCAAAATAATTG
>CAYXJI010000265.1:0-5736 GCA_964465175.1 uncultured Burkholderiaceae bacterium
TAAGCTACTCCACATTTTATTCTCCTGAGATAGTCAATAAGTCCAGTGGAACAGATGGTTCCCAAAAATCGCATCGTTCCAACACCAGTCATGTCTGAAGAATAAAGAACAGACTAAGGACTTGCCGACATTATCCGATGAAAGACAAAAAATAGAGACAAAAGCTGGCTTTTCAGGGGTAAAATTTGCAGTCCTCCTTCTGCGTTAATCATACAGAAAGCATGCAATGCCACAGACACGCCGCCAGTTCTTAAGAAACAGCTTATTCGTGGCCATGCCAGCCTATGGTTTCCTTAATTCTGATCCGATGGCGCATGCAAGTTCGACCAATGTTGCACCACTTTCACTGACTGCATCTGAATCTAACCTAGGTATGCGGTTAATTTTGCTAGGCACTGCTGGAGGTCCAACACCCAAAAAGAACCGAGCGGCACCAGCGCAAATGATCTTGATAGACCAAGAAGCCTACGTCATTGATTGTGGTAACGGTGTCGCGCAACAGATTGTCAAAGCGGGCGTGAAGTTATCTGCAGTGCGCCATATTTTCTTAACTCACCATCACTCCGATCATAATGCAGATTATGGCAACTTAATGTTATTGGCTTGGGCAGCCGACCTAGACCATAGAATCGATACTTACGGCCCACCGCCCTTGCAAGGAATGACGCGCCAATTCCTCGCCATGAATGACCATGATATTGCGACTCGGATCAAGGATGAAGGTCGCAGGCCCTTACAGCAATTGATTTACCCACACGAAGTACGCAAGGAAGGTGTACTCATCCAGACGCCCAAACTGACCGTCACGGCGGCACGAGTCAAACATCCTCCTGTGTCGCCTGCCTACGCTTATCGCTTTGAGCATCGGGGAAAATCTATCGTCATCTCTGGCGACACCACGTATTCCGAAAATTTGATTCAACTAGCCAAAGATGCCGATGTCTTAGTGCACGAAATTATGCATACGCCAGCATTAGAACAACTGCTAGCAACCGAGCCCAATGCGAAACGACTCAAGGAGCATCTACTTGCTAGTCATAGCACGGCTGAGCAAGTGGGACGTGTGGCAACTGAAGCAAAAGTGAAGAAGCTGGTGCTGTCACATTTTGTGCCGGGAGGCTATCCTTATTTAGACGATCATGTGTGGCTAGATGCAGTACGCCCTTATTTTACTGGCGAAATTATTGTTGGTAGTGATCTGATGGAAATTGCGGTGTAAGCTTAAACCGCAATTGATTTTAGTTACATGACAAAACCGCCGACTAGCTGATTGCGGCAAGCCTGTTATTTTCGTCTCATGACTTTTGCTTGCATGCGTTCTTGCAAAAAGGCGCTAATATCGCGTCGCTCTGCTTCGATCGCAAAATCATAGGCCGTCCATCCCAACATATTTTTTAAGGACACATCGGCGCCCGCATCGAGCAAAAGTTTTACGGTCGCCATCTCACCGCGTCGGGCGGCCAGCATCAGGGACGTGGTTTTATTCGGGGTCTCTGCATTGACCTCAGCGTGCTGTTCTAATAGGTAGGCCATGATAGGATAATTGCCCACCACAGAAGCATAATGCAGTGCGCTCCAGCCTGATTGATTGACTTGTGCACCGGCACCAACTAATCGCTGAACCAACTCTTTTTGCTCTAGGTAAGCCGCTAGCATGAGCGCGGTATCACCATTTTTGGCGCGTTGGTTTAGATTGATTTTGGGATGCAGCAGTAAAAAGTCAAACACTTTGCTGGAGTTTTCTCGTATACAAATCATCAGCAAAGTTTCGCCTCGTTCTGGCTCAGCTAGATTGAGATCCCCGCCCTGCTGTGCAAATTGCGTGATTTTTTGAATATCATCAAACCGCGTGGCACGAATGATTTTGTCGACCACGGCTTGATCATTAACAGGATCAGAAGCGTGATTCAAAGCGTGATTTAAAGCGTAAGCATGCGCACCGCTCGAAAAAAACACGGTGAACAAGACAGACAAGCGCAGGAGCAAAGATACGATGTTAAAATTATTGCGTTGCTTCATCTTTTTCTCCTAGAGCGATCGACTTACGTCTCGGCAAAACGAAACAGATCAAAGAAATTTTTTGAGGTTTGTTCCTGCACATGTTTCAATGGGAGTTCTTTTAAATCGGCAAGAAATTCTCCCACATGTTTCACAAAAGCAGGCTCATTCATCTTGCCGCGATGTGGCGTCGGTGCCAGATACGGCGAATCGGTTTCGATTAAGATGCGTTCTATGGGCAACGCCTTTGCTACTGCTTGCAAATCTTTTGCACTTTTGAAGGTCAGAATGCCGGAGAAAGAAATATAAAAGCCCATCTCCACCGCCGCTAGCGCGACGTCTAAGGATTCGGTAAAACAATGCATGACGCCAGCGACGCCGCCTTGATCGGTGCCAGCGCCCTCTTCGCGCATAATTCGTATCGTATCTTCAGACGCCGCACGAGTATGGATAATCAAAGGCTTACGGCTGATACGAGAAGCGCGAATATGCTGACGAAAACGTTCGCGCTGCCATTCCAAATCGCCCTTTAAGCGGAAATAATCTAAACCCGTTTCGCCGATCGCGATGATCTTGGGATGTTGGGACAATTCGACTAAACGCTCCGCACTCGGGTCTTCGGTATTTTCATAATCAGGATGGACACCGACCGAGGCGAAAATATGCGGATATTGTTCAGCCAAGGCTAATACTTGCGGAAAATCAGGCAAATCCACGGAGACGCATAAGGCATGGGTCACACCATTGTCTTGCATACGCTGCAGTAATTCCGGCATGCGTTGTGCAAGTTCGGGAAAATTGATATGACAATGGGAATCGATATACATACTAAAAAACCTGCGTAAGTGGAGTTGGCTGAATAAGTGGAATTGACTGAAACGGTGAAAGCAAAATCAGTAAAAAATTAAGCCTTGGCGCGATGCGCTGCGATCACATCCAACACAGCCTGCGCCGCAATGCTGGCGGTATCGCGTAATAATTCATGGTGCATATCGGTGAAGCGCTGCTTCAAACGCTTTTGCAAATCCCTATCATTGAGCTGCTGCCATAAGGCATCGGCCATATTCTCAGGTGTCGCCGCAGATTGTAAAAATTCGGGCACCAAGAATTCTTCCGCCATAATATTCGGCAAACCTATCCAAGGCTGATAGCCCATGTGCTTCAAGACATGCCATGATGCGGCCATCATTTTATAGGCGATCACCATCGGTTTTTTGAATAAGGCAACTTCTAAGGATGCCGTACCAGACGCCACCAAGACGACATCGGCGGCCGCAATAGCTGTATGAGATTTACCATCCATCAATAGGATAGGAACGTCTTCCAATTTGGCCGCTACCACTAAGTCGATATAATGCGCACGTTGTTTGGGCCCTACCATCGGTACCAAAAATTGCAAATGCGGGTCCCGTTGCAACAACAATTTGGCTGTCGCAATAAAGGCGGCGGTATTGTATTTGATTTCGGACATGCGACTGCCCGGCAATATCGTCACAATACGCGCATCTAACTCCAAGCCTAATTCTTCACGTGCCGCTTCGACATCGGGCTCCATAGGAATCACTTGCGCCAGTGGATGCCCAACATAAGTCGCGGGGATGCCCGCTTTACGGTAGATTTCCTCTTCAAAGGGAAAGATGACCAACATGTGCGATACAGCCTCAGCGATCTTTTTAATGCGACCACCCCGCCAAGCCCAAATCGATGGACTGATGTAATGGATGGTGGGAATACCAGCCTGCTTTAACTGAATTTCCATGTCCAAATTAAAATCAGGTGCATCAACGCCGATAAAAACATCAGGCTTTTCGAGCAGCAATTGCGCAATTAATCGTTTGCGAATGCCCGAAATCTCGCGGTAATGCAGCAAGACCTCAAACAAGCCACGCACCGACAATTTTTCCATTGGAAAATCGCTCTGAAAGCCAAACTCGGCCATGTGCTTGCCGCCTATGCCATGCATGAGCGAGTCTGGCAGTTGTGGACGCAAGCCAGACAATAAGCGCGCGGCTAACATATCGCCGGAGGTTTCTCCAGCGACCATAGAGATGATGGGACGGGTCATGGTGATTGACGCACGTTGTTTAGCGTACGATGCCGCGCGTTGAAGTATCTAAGAACTGACGGAAGGCAGAAAGGTGTTCGGCGATATCGGCAGTTTGCGCTGTAATTTCTTTGTCCAACTCAGCTTTTGCCTCGTCCAAAGTCAAGCCAGATTTGTACAAAGTTTTATAGGCTTGGCGTATCGCTGAAATTTGTTCACGACTAAATCCACGACGTTTCAGACCTTCAATATTGATGCCATGCGCCGCTGCAGGATTGCCATTCAAAATCACAAACGGTGGCACGTCTTGCGTCAAGCTCGTGCTCATACCAACCATCGCGTGCGCGCCAATTTTGCAAAATTGGTGCACATTAGAAAAACCACCCAAAATCACCCAATCGCCAATCTGCACATGTCCAGCCAATGCCGCATTGTTTGCGAAAATCGTCCGATTACCCACGTGACAGTCATGCGCTATATGCACATAGGCCATGATCCAGTTGTCGTCACCGATACTGGTCACACCGCCATCTTGCACAGTCCCTAAATTGAACGTGCAAAATTCACGCACCACATTGCGATCACCTATCGTCAACAAGGTGGGTTCGCCCGCATATTTCTTGTCTTGCGGAGCCGCGCCTATCGATGAGAATTGGAAGAATTGATTGTCTTTACCTATGGTCGTATGGCCTTCTATGACCACATGCGGGCCAATCTTGCTACCTGCATCAATACGAACATGCGGACCAATAATAGAATAGGCACCGACCTCCACGCTAGAGTCTAGCTGGGCTTGGGGATCAATGATGGCGGTGGCGTGAATCAGCATGTTTATGCTCCTGTTGGCGTTTCGCTAGGTGCGGCCTTCGTTTCATCGTTCGCGCTACGCAAAGTACACATCAAATCAGCTTCTAAGGCCAATTGGCCATCCACGCTTGCTACCGCTTTATATTTCCAAATACCACGCGCCACGCGCAAAATCTCTACGTCCATCTTCAATTGATCACCAGGACCTACTGGGCGCTTGAAACGCACATTGTCGATGCCGACGAAATACACGATGGTATTTTCATCTGGCTTTTTACCCATGGTCAAAAACGACAAAATCGCCGCGGTCTGCGCCATTGCCTCTACCATCAAGACGCCAGGCATCACTGGTTTATTCGGGAAATGTCCGTTAAAAAACTCTTCGTTGGCAGTCACATTTTTGATCGCCGTAATCGTCTTACCACTCTCCCAAGTCAAGACACGATCGACCAGCAACATCGGATAGCGATGTGGCAAATACTGTTTAATCTGAGTGATGTCCAAGGTTTTATCGATGTTTTCCATACTATTCTTCTGAGTTTAAATGATTTGAATTTGTAGCCTGTGCTTTGACAGCTTTTTCTAATTGCTTGAGTTTGTCTCGCATGCTATCGAGATTGCGCACGATGACCGCGGTTTTTTCCCAATCAGCATTTTTCGCCAATGGATAAAAACCCGTGTATTGACCAGGTTCATGGATCGAACGCGAGACCATACTACCCGATGAAATATGCACATTATCGGCAATGGTCAAATGCCCTAAGACCATCGCAGCACCACCAAAAGTACAGTTTTTGCCGATCTTGGCGCTACCCGCTACGCCAACGCAACCGGCCATCGCGGTGTTTTCACCGATATGGCAGTTATGACCGATTTGAATTTGGTTA